>NZ_JADCKK010000153.1:0-1114 GCF_014982935.1 Anaerotignum lactatifermentans
TGTAGTACTCGACGCGCACCTCGCCATGGCTGTGCAGGCCGCGCTCGCTCGACCAGGCGAGCACCTCGGCCATGTCGTCAGCATGATCATCGTGCATGCCGGCGGCCATGAACTTCTTCTTCATGAGCTGCTTGAGTTCTTCACGTGAAACGAGCATGGAAACCTCCTTGGTTAGCGCCCGCGCGGCAACCGCACAGGCTTGATACCTATAGTCGCCCAAGGGGCGGGGCTATCGCCCCTTGGGCATCAAGCACGCCGGCGGCAGTCCCAAGACCTAGGCCTCCCGCGCCTTCGTGCCGTTGAACACGTCGTAGTCGATCGCAGCCTCGCTCTTCGCCACCAACAGCGCGCAGAACACGTCGGAGTTGACGTTGAGCGTGGTGCGGATCGCGGCCACGATGTATTCCAGACCACCCAAGATCGCGACCGCCTCGATAGGAAGGCCCAAAGCCGGCATGAGCATGGTGAGCGAAATGAGCGTTGCGCCGGGGGCGACGGCGTTGGCCAGCGACAGCAACCAGGCGATGACACATACGTACACGAGCGCGCCGCCGGCGAACTCGATGTTGTACATCTGCGCCACGAACAGCGCCGTGCAGGCCATGTGAAGCGCCGAGCCGTTAGAGTTGAGCGGCATGCCGAGCGGCAGCACCAGGTTGGCCACCTCGTCTTGGATGGCATCCTCCATCTCGGTGGGAAGCGTCACCGCGCTCGAGATGGATGCGGCGGCGAGCACGGTCATGCGGCCGAGCTTGGGCACGAGCTTCGTCACGGGCAGCTTGCAATAGGCGCTCACCACGACGATCCACACCGCCGTGAAGATCAGGGTCGCGAAGAACAGGACAAGGATGTACTTACCGATGGGGATAAGGATATCGATCCCCAGCTCGCCGATGGACGCCGAGACGTAGGCGAAGATACCGATGGGCGCCACGTTCATGACGATGCGGATGATGGTGAGCAGAACCTCGTTGACCTCGCGGATGCCCTGGTAGAGCACGCAATCCTCACTGATGTTCGTGCGGTACACGCTGATGCCGATGCCAAAGAAGATGGCGAACACGATGCAGGGGACCATGGCCCCCGAACCCATGGAACTTACGATGTTCGACGA
>NZ_JADCKK010000154.1:0-1107 GCF_014982935.1 Anaerotignum lactatifermentans
CCTGACGGGGTTCGGATGCTAGACCCAACCGTTCAGCGGTATACCTTGCGCTTTCTTCCATTCCGGCACTCCCTTCGGCTCCGTTGCGGGTTCGCTGTCATTCTGCCCGTGGCGACATGCACTGCCGGGAACGTGACGGGTGTTGGCATCCTAAGGTGACAAGGGCGATGCAACCCCGTCGCCTCCGGGCGATGCCGGCGCGACGGGGTGGGCGAATGCGTGCTCCGTGTAGCTTCAAGAAGACGGGGACCCGCGGGCCCCCGTCCTCAATATCGTCGATATGCCGTTGCGAAGCGCTAGGCCGCCTGGCGGATCGGCAGGCTGTTCATGGGCCTGCGTCCCGTCGCGGTGTGCAGGGAGGAGCGGGCGGATGCGGGGGCGGTGCCCGCGTAGGCGTCCTTCTCGCGGCGCGTGGACCACGAGACCGTATCGTCCCGGCTGCTCATCCATGTCCGCGCGCGGCGCACGGCGGCCGGCAGCGCGATGGATCCCGCCTCGAGGACCAGGAAGACCACGGCAAGCGAGGAGAGCATCCCCGCGAGCTCGACGACAGCGTTGAAATCGAACATGATGGCTCCTTTCCTCGTCGTGCCGGGTACGTCGTGCTCGATGCACCTACCTGATGGATACCCGTCGGCCGGGGGCTTATGCGACGGGCGGCGAACGGTCGGGGAGGGCGGTGTGCGGTACGGAGACGCCGCGGTCGCGTCTCCGTCGCTGCCCGCCCGCGGTGCGGGTGCAGTGCGGAATCGCGTTTTCGCGGCCGAGGGCCCGCCTCTCCCGGCGCTCAGGCGCCGCGTGCGCGACGGGCCGAGCGGCCGTGCCGCCTATGCGGTCCGCGCCCTTACAGGCCGAGGAGCTCCGCGCCGCGCTCGGCGACCGCGCGCCCCAGGCCGGCCTCGTCGACGCCGCGGATCTGCGCCAGCCGGGAGAGCGTCGCCTGCAGAGTCGCCTCGAGGTCCGCGGCCGCGCCCGGCGCGCCCTGCTCGGCGGGGGCGTCGGTCTCGAGCAGCAGCTGCTTCTGCGGGATGATCCGCGCGTACTCCCGTCCCCTGCGCGTGGCGAGCATCATGCCGTTCATGGAGACCAGGCACCCTGCGCGCCGCG
>NZ_JADCKK010000155.1:0-1099 GCF_014982935.1 Anaerotignum lactatifermentans
TCATCGACATTCTCGAGGAGATATCGAGCGCACCGGGGATACGCCGAGTTCTTGCGAGCGGTGCGCAGTAGGCGAGCGCGGAGCGCTCCTGCCGTCTGCCGGGATATCGGACAAAACGGCTGGGAGGCGCGGTATCATGTGCTGCACGTGGTAAAACCGAGAAAGGGGGCCGAGGATGGCCGAAGAGCTGTTCGTGGGTATCGACGTGGGCGGAACGACCGTCAAGGAGGGCCTGGTCAACCGCGAGGGCAAGATCCTGTCCAAGCTGAGCGTGCCCACGCCGCCGCTGGTGGACGAGGCCGGTTACGCCGCGGTCATCGACGGCATCAAAAGCCTGCTCGCCGCCCAGGACGGCGACGTCGTCCTCAAGGGCATCGGACTTGCGGTTCCGGCCCCGGTTCCCGATGACGGCGACGTCAAGCTCATCGCCAACGCCTCGATCGACCTCCAGGGACTCGGCGCGGCGCTCAGGGACGCGTTCGGCGGCGCCGTCGTCGCGTTCGTGAACGATGCCAACGCGGCCGCGCTCGGCGAGATGTGGCGCGGCTCGGCGCTCGGCCATCGCAGCATGGCGCTCGTGACGCTCGGCACGGGCATCGGCGCCGGCGTCGTCGTCGACGGCAAGGTCATCGGCGGCGCCAACGGCGCGGGCGGCGAGGTCGGCCACACCTGCGTGAACCCCGCCGAGGAGCGCGTGTGCGGCTGCGGACGCCACGGCTGCCTCGAGCAGTACGCGTCCGCGACCGGCGTCGTGAATACCTACAAGGTGGAGTGCGAGAAGCGCGGCTGCCAGCCCGTCGAGCTCGCCGGTCCCTCCGACTCCAAGAGCGTGTTCGACGCCTATCAGGCGGGGGATGAGGCGGCAGCGGCGGCGGTCGACACCATGGTCGAGTATCTCGGCCTGGCGCTCGCCAACCTCGCGTGCACGGTCGACCCCGAGGCCATCGTGCTCGGCGGCGGCCTGTCCGCCGCGGGCGCCCTGTTCCTGGGCAAGCTCGTGGAGCGCTTCAAGCACTACACCCTGTCGGTGTGCGCCGACACCCCGATCGAGATCGCCTCGCTCGGCAACGACGCCGGGCTCATCGGCGCCGCCTACGCC
>NZ_JADCKK010000156.1:0-1066 GCF_014982935.1 Anaerotignum lactatifermentans
TGGTCCCCGTTCGCTCGCCGCTACTAGGGGAATCTCGGTTGATTTCTTTTCCTCAGGGTACTTAGATGTTTCAGTTCCCCTGGTTCGCCTCCTGCCCCTATGTATTCAGGACAGGATACTCATCTTGTGATGAGTGGGTTTCCCCATTCAGAGATGTCCGGGTCACAGGTCGTTTGCCACCTCACCGAACCTTATCGCAGGCTACCACGTCTTTCATCGCCTCTGGCTGCCTAGGCATCCACCGTGTGCGCTTCATTGCTTGACCCTATAACCCGAAGGAGTCTGGGGTTCGCAATGATAACGATTGCCGGATACGCTTGAGACGTATCACAATACAATTTACGTAGAAACGCGTTCAACGCGTTTCTGTCAGCATGATATACATTGTTAAAGAGCGACTGCTATAAGCAGTGATAAACGAATCGTGTTTTCAACCTTGAAAGAAAAAGAAAGGTCTTTTCTTCTTTTTCAACGTGAAAGCGCGTTTATCACTGCGCATCAACAGCATTCTGATCAGGTAATTCATTGTGAGCGCTTGCCGCGAGGGGAAGGCATCGTTTAAGGAGGTGATCCAGCCGCAGGTTCCCCTACGGCTACCTTGTTACGACTTCACCCCAGTCATGAACCACACCGTGGTGATCGCCCTCTTGCGTTAGGCTAACCACTTCTGGTGCAGTCCACTCCCATGGTGTGACGGGCGGTGTGTACAAGGCCCGGGAACGTATTCACCGTGGCATTCTGATCCACGATTACTAGCGATTCCGACTTCACGGAGTCGAGTTGCAGACTCCGATCCGGACTGAGATCGGCTTTTCGGGATTGGCTCACTCTCGCGAGTTGGCAACCCTTTGTACCGACCATTGTAGCACGTGTGTAGCCCTACTCGTAAGGGCCATGATGACTTGACGTCGTCCCCACCTTCCTCCGGTTTGTCACCGGCAGTCTCCTTAGAGTTCCCGCCATTACGCGCTGGCAAATAAGGACAAGGGTTGCGCTCGTTACGGGACTTAACCCAACATTTCACAACACGAGCTGACGACAGCCATGCAGCACCTGTCTCTGCGTT
>NZ_JADCKK010000157.1:0-1054 GCF_014982935.1 Anaerotignum lactatifermentans
TGCCCGCAGACCGCGCGGGAACCATGCGGCGGATGCCCGCAGCCTGTGTGGGGACCGTGCCGAGGATGCCCGCAGGACGAGCTGGGGCGCCGGATGGCGGGCCGCGCGGCGCCGTAAGCGACACGTGCGGGGCGCCTGCAGATCGAGGGCGCCGGACCGCGGAACTCGCGTGCATGGTAGCACGGTTCGACTCGCGCGCAAAGACGGCGCGGGAATGCGTCGGTTCCCGCCGTCGGCCCGTCGGGCAACCCGCATTCCGTGCCGGAGCGCGATATCGATTGGGATAAGGGGGCGGTTGAGTGGAGGTCGAGCGGCATCCGCGCATCAACGCGGCGGCACGGGGCGTGTGGAAGCCCCATCGAAAGGTGCGCCGCCCGCCGGCGAAAATCGCCCGTTGGCGTTATACAGATAAAAATCCTGTTTTCCGCGAACGGTTCAAACGAACGGACAAAACGAAACCTTCACCCGTTCTACCTGCGAGATTACAAGCGGTTTAACCCGGAAATAATTCCGCAAACGGCCTTTAATCCACCGTAAACTCACACTTTCGCGCTTTCGGGTAAAACAATGGAGTCAGCAAAGCGGCCGGCGCGCGAGCCGCGGCGGGATCGCCGTCCTCCACGCGGGCCGTTCAGACACCGTCTCGGGCATCAGCCCAACGAAAGAAGGAGGAGACATGGTCAAGGATTTTATCGACACCAATGATTTCACCAAGGAAGAGATCCTCGCCATCGAGGATCTCGGCCTCGCCATGAAGAAGGCCATCAAGGAGGGCGACTACTACCCGCACCTGCTCCGCAACAGGAGCCTCGGCATGATCTTCCAGCAGGTGTCCACCCGCACCCGCCTGTCCTTCGAGACGGCCATGACCGACCTCGGCGGCCATGCGCAGTTCTACGGCCCCGGCACCATCCAGCTCGGCGGCCACGAGTCCCTCGGCGACACCGCCCGCGTCATGGGCAGCCTGCTCGACATCATGATGGCTCGCGTTAACCGTCACAAGGACGTCGTCGGCCTCGCCGAGGGCTCCGCTGTGCCCGTCATCAACGGCATG
>NZ_JADCKK010000158.1:0-1029 GCF_014982935.1 Anaerotignum lactatifermentans
TGTTCTCGTGCGCGTAGCCCTGCTGCCAGAAGACATGGGTCTCAACCTGGTTGACCATGGGTGCCACGTCGGCGAAGGTGCAGATGTCGAGCAGGCGCGTGGGGTCGAAGTTCGACACGCCGATCGCGCGGACCAGGCCGTCGGCGTAGGCGCGCTCCATGTCGCGCCACGCCACATGGTAGTCGTTGTAGGCCTGATGCAGCAGCATGAGGTCGAGATGGTCGGTGCCCAGCAGCTCCAGCGAGCGCCTGATCGAGTCGTAGGTCTTGCCCTCGCCGTAGTTGGACACCCACACCTTGCTCACGATGAACAGGTCGTCGCGGGCGACGCCGCTCGCCTTGATGCCGGCGCCGACGCCGCGCTCGTTGCCGTAGGCCTGCGCGGTGTCGATCATGCGGTAGCCGCTCGCGATGGCGTCCTCGATCTGGAACACGCCGTAGCCGAGCTTCGGCATCTCGACGCCGTTGGACAGGGTCTTGTACTCCATGGTTCCTCGCTTTCCTCTACCGCCGGGCGCGATGGCACGGCGGGCGGCGGTTGATACGCTTCAGGTCAGGGGGCGGATGGCGCCCAGGCGGGGCACCGGGGCGGCCCCCAAAACGCCCTGACCTGCCCCGAGAACACCGGTCCGTACCCCGGGAACGCCCCATTCCCTCTGCTCGGGAAGATTTCGCCGTTCCCGGGGCAGGGCGGTACGTTCCGGGGGCAGGTCGTCGCGTTCCGAGGACGCCGCGGCCGGCCCGCTACTCCTGGGAGTCGAAATCGGGCTTCACGGCCAGGTAGCCCGCCAGGGCCTCCTCGGTGGCCTTGTAGTACTTCTTGGTGCCGTCGAGCTCGGCGATGCGCGCCATCTCCTCATCGGTCAGCGTGAAGTCGAAGATGTCCGCGTTGTCGGCGATATGCTGAGGGTTCTTGGACCCGGGGATGATCGAGGTGCCCATCTGGGTGTGCCAGCGCAGGATGACCTGGGCGGGCGTCTTGCCGTACTTCCCGGCGAGCTCGGTGAAGACCGGCTCGGCCTGCAGGGCG
>NZ_JADCKK010000159.1:0-1023 GCF_014982935.1 Anaerotignum lactatifermentans
TAAGGGTAGCAGATAATCATACCACCAAGGCTTGAACGAAGTGAAAGCCAGCGTCATTTAGGCGCTGGCTCTTAATAAGCCCTTATAGGGCTAGTGCAAACCACGTCTTTTAGGCGTGGTTATGATTGTGTTTGAGACAAATCCAGAACTTCCAGAGAAGAAGCTATGGTTTCCATATCCTGTTGTTCCAGTTTGCCCCGCAAAAGGAACATCCATGATCCTTGTTTCCAGAACAATGTGTTTTCCAGTTCACCTGACTGGAAAATATAAGTGCCTTCCTCATAAGACTGCATCATTTCTGCTGAGATATATTTTTGGATGTAGTCTGCGTCCTTAGACTGTATGAACCAAAGAGACTCACTTTGGATATTGGTTGCATCAATTCTCTTTTTAGGGTTTTCCAGATAGGTGTACTGGAAATAATGCTCTATCGTTTCTGTGCTGTTATCCGCATTGGTACGGATTTCAGATTGATGTAAAGAATATGTGTCAGGGATTTTTGCAGGGAAATAAACGGTTTCCGGCATATTCTGCGCAAAATCGGACTGGATTTGTTCCAGTTCTTCCGTTTCTACACTTCTCCATGCAACAGGGGCTTCCGGTTCATTTTTAGAAGCAATGCATCCTCTGACATAAAATAGGATAAGCAATGTACCAATGATAATTAAAACAATTCGTGGTGTTTTTATCATGAAATCCCTCTTTTCTGACCTGGTATAATAGGTGAACAATGATTATGGTCATATATATATGTCTTTGAAATAGGGAAAAGTGACTTTTCAAGAACAAAAATTTATAAGAGCATATAAATATATTTTGAGCATATTTAGATCATAAAAGGACTGTTTTCAGGGGCATCTTCATCAGAAAATAAAAAAGCTGAAATCCGTATCATACTGAACTGCACCCCATTTGTTAGACAGTATGATATACTGAATAACAAGTGGGGTGATTTTTATGCCAAAAGGAGTACCAAATAAACGATATACACCAGAATTCAAGCAACTGGTGGTAGAAACGATG
>NZ_JADCKK010000016.1:0-57330 GCF_014982935.1 Anaerotignum lactatifermentans
TTGTCCACTGTCGCAACATTTGTTGCATTGCTTTCCCATGCAACCGTTCTGTTTGTTGCATTATCAGGTTTTACTGTTGCAGTCAGAGTTGCTTCCTTTCCAGCAATCAGTTCCAGACTGGATTGATTCAGTGTCACGCTTTCCACTGCCACATCCGCTGCTGTCACCTTCACATTACAGGTTGCCTGTTTATCTCCTACTTTCGCTGTGATAATGGCTTCACCTGCCGCTTTCGCTGTCACTTTGCCGTTATTGTCCACTGTCGCAACATTTGTTGCATTGCTTTCCCATGCAACCGTTCTGTTTGTTGCATTATCAGGTTTTACTGTTGCAGTCAGAGTTGCTTCCTTTCCAGCAATCAGTTCCAGACTGGATTGATCCAGTGTCACGCTTTCCACTGCTACTTCCGCTGCTGTCACCTTCACATTACAGGTTACCTGTTTATCTCCTACTTTCGCTGTGATAATGGCTTCACCTGCCGCTTTCGCTGTCACTTTGCCGTTATTATCTACTGTTGCAACGGTTTCGTTATTGCTGCTCCATGTTACAGTTTTGTTTGTTGCATCATCAGGTTTTACTGTTGCAGTCAGGGTTGCTTCCTTTCCAGCAATCAGTTCCAGTGTCGTCTGGTTCAGTTCTACACTGGCTACGGGAACAGTTGTCTGTCCATTCACAGTCACTTTGCAGCTTGCGCTCTTGCCATCCGCTGTTGCAGTGATGGTAGCTGTGCCTGCCGCCTTGGCGGTCACATTGCCGTTGCTGTCTACCTCTACGATTTCCGGTTTGTCGCTTTTCCAAGTTACTGTCTTATTGGTAGCGTCATTGGGGTTTACAGTTGCTGTCAGAGTTGCTTTATCATTCACATCCAGTGTCAGATCAGTTTTATCCAGTGTCACACTGGTTACACCAATCTTCACATCTTCTGTCACTTCAACTTTGCCGGATTTTTCATCAATACGGCCACTGCCCTTGACAGTGATGGCATTATCCGCCTGCAATTTGCCAATGGTACCGCTCAGGTCAATTCTGCCATATCCTTTGTCAGTCACATAGAGTTCTTTGACAATGGTACTTGCCGTAATCTTCACATCTGCATTGGCTGCAACGATTTCCACGCGGTCTGCCTGCAAATCATCCAGTGTGGTCAGCTTATCTGTATCCACAACGATCCGTTTCAGATATGTGCCATTGTCTTTTTCCAGACCGATGACATCCGCACCGTTTTTACGGATATACAGCGTGCCTTTCAGTGCCTGTGCAGTCTTGTTGTCCAGTTTCAAACCAACAGGCTTATCGCCATATGTTTTTTCTGCATAAATATTGCCGCTGATCTTGCAGTCTTTGAAGTATACGGAGTTTTCACCGCCGCCTTTTACATAAACATTGCCATAAACGGTCATGCCTTCCAATGTGACACTGCCGTCTTTCACATCGCTGTCAATATAGAGATTTTCCCGTACTGTCATGTTTTTCGCTGTAATACCGGATTTTGTCACAGTGGCGTTGCGGTAAGTGCCACCGCTGTAATCTCTATCCACAGTCACATTGCGGTAACGGCTGGGTTTATACCAATCGTCATTATCATCGGTATAATTGGGCTTACTTGCGCCGTCCTTTGTTTTCACTGTATCAGGGCGGATGCTGGTATTTACATCACTGACATAAACGGTCATGGTGTCGATGTCGCCGCTGCCTTTGATGGTAACTTTATCCTTTACGGTCATATCTTCCACTTTCCCCTTGGAAAAGTCGATGGTAGCCTTATCGGCGTTTTTGGTGATTTCCATATTTTTGATTCTGGCGTCAGAACCCAGTTTCAGGTCTGTTTCTGCATCCAGTGTCAGATTACGTACTTTTGCGTCGATGGTGATATAACCAGACAGCTCTTTATCCACGATAACGTCTGTATAATCGCCGCCGGTCAGTTTACCGATTTTCTTAAATGTGGTTTTTTCCACAGCGGTCTTGCCGCTGGCTTTCACTGCGGTATCCTTCTGATCCATCACCATTTCTTTGATGTCACAATCTTTCAGAATGATTTCACCGCCGCCATCTACGATGAGTTTGCCTTTTACCGTCACATCTTCCAGTGTGATGGTCTTTGTGCCAAGACGGTCAGAAATGGTCAGGTCACCAGTGATGGTGGTATCTTCCAGTTTGGTCTGGGTCAGAAGCATATCTTCTTTTTGGGTTTCTTCTTTATCTTCTTCCTTGTCGCCGGGCTTGTAGTTCACGGTCTTATCCAGTGCCAGAACAGCTTCGGCTCTTGTCAGAACACGGTTCGGTCCAAAGGAGCCATCGGGATAGCCTGCCATGATGCCTGCTTCGCTGACAGCGCCCACCACGCCTTTTGCCCAATTGGAAATAGCGTAGGAATCAGTGTAGCGGTATGCCCGGCTTTCATTCTGTTTCAAATCCAGAATACGGGAAATCATGGCCGCCGCTTCCTGTCTGGTAACAGGGTCATTGGGACGGAAAATGCCGTTGCCGTCGCCGGAAATATAGCCTGCTGCCACACCGGTCTGGATGGCATTTTTACCCCAGTAATGGCTGGGTACGTCGGAGAAATAAGCGTAGCCGCTCTTTGTGTAGCCCATGGCGTTATTTACCAGCACCACAAATTCCGCTCTGGTAATCATGTTGTTAGGGCGGAAAGTCCCGTCAGGATAGCCGCTGATGTCCCCTTTATCCACCCATTTGTTGATGGTATTCTGTGCCCAGTGGCCCTGAATGTCCGTGGGCGCACCAAAAGCGGTGACGCTCATAGCCATAGAAGCCGCCAGCACAGCTGTAATGGTAATCGCATGTTTCTTCTTCATAAATTACACCCCCATATCAATGAAAAACTTTTCATGGAATTTTTATCCTCTTCTAATGCTACTGTACTCTGTTTTTCCTTAAGAAACAACTGTTTTCCGCCATTCGTAAGAAAGCCTTAAACAAATCGTAATATCCGTAACATAAGGATTTTTCCGCCCTCATTCTCACGCAAAAATCCCCTGCCATATTTTCAATGCCTCCAAACTGTGCTATCATAAAAAATATACAAAATCTTAACATCAAAGAAAAAAGGAGGTGTATCCATGGAAAAAATCAAAAAATATCTGCCCAAATTTCGACCCAACTGGCGGGGCGCACTGCCGGTGGTGCTTTTCTTTGGCGCATCTTTCCTGATTGTGGCAGTGTTTTTTGGTCTGCAGTTTGTCATGACAGCCTCTGTCATCACGGTACTGTTCCAGATCCGCCATGCTCGATACAACTCCTGGGGGTATCTGTTCCGTCAGCTGGTCATCTGCGAAGCCCTTGCCCTTTTCGCCATGATTGCCACGTTGGATATGCCCCTTTCTCTGCTCTTGAATTTCGCCATTCCCTTTGCATTAGTTTTCCTGCAATCTTCACAATTCGTGCCAAAAGGATATTTTGCCAGCGCCATGATATTCGTATTCCTGCAATTCATGCCGCCGGAACCAAAGGACTTTGGCGTACAGCTGGAAGTGGTGCTGGTCTGCTGGGTATTCCTTGCCATTGTACTGAAGCTATATCCCTATTTACAGCGTGGCAAAAAGCAGGCAAAACCTACGGTTCAGACGTTGCATACCGGACTGAAACAGCTTTCTCAAATGCTCACCCGCATTGCTGACGGGGAAACTGACGACGATTTTTCCAAAGAACTCTACAAATTAGAGGACACTTACCACCGCATGGCATACCAGATGCAGACGGTGTTCCAAAAAGGCGACCACGGCAAAAAATGCTTTGATATGCTGGCAGTCATGTTCCAGCGAAGTTTTTATCTGGTGCGGGACAAAGCTTGGCAGCAGGACGAAGTTCAGCAAAATGCCCTGCCCCGTTTGACAGAGGTGGCGGAATTGGCAGAAGAAGCGTCCCAGACCCTCAACGAAACAGACAACACAGAACTCATTGCCAAAGCCCGTACTCTCTTGGAGCAAAGAGAAATGCCCGAAGGACGGGTGCGCATCTTTTACCGGAGCTGTCTGCACATGCTTATACTGATCTGCCATACTTACCCTGCCACAAAAAAGCAGAATCTCCAGTGGTTCGGCGTAGACTGGCAGGAAACATGGCTGAAATTCCGGCGGCGCATTTCCCGCCATTCCATCGAAACCCGGTTTGCCCTGCGGCTTTCTGTGGTGCTGACCATCAGCTGCGGCGCCATGGCTATTTCCCACGCAAACCATGTATACTGGTTCCCTTTGAATGCCTTTTTGCTGCTCCAGCCCAGCTTTGAGGACAGCGAGCATCGTTTGGTGACTCGTCCCATTGGTACGGCTTTGGGCTGTTTGGTGGTGGCACTGGTTGAGCCTTTCCTGCCCACAGTTCCCATGCAGTTTGCCTTTGCTTTTCTCATGATGTTCTTCATGTACTGCTCTACCCCCGGCACATGGGTACAGCCCATTTTCTCCACCAGCTTTGCCCTGATTCTGGCGTCCATGTCCATGCAGGACAATACGTTGATCTGGCTGCGTATTGCCTATGTCATCACGGCGGTACTGCTGGTTTCCGTCATCAACCTGTTTTTCTTCCCTACCACAAAAGAAAAGCAGTTTGCCCTGAACATCCGCAGACTATTCCAGCTCCACGCCTCCTACTGGGAAATTGCTCGTCACAGTTTGTCACAAAACGTGGATTTACATGAGTACAATGAACTGCTGACGGAGTTCCACATGATTTACGCCCAGTGCAGGGAATACATACAGAGAGAACTGCCGGGAGAAACGGGCACGGTATATCATGAGCTGCTGGTGACCCTCTGGAAAACATTCTCCGAGCTGGAACAGACGGCATACCTCATGCAGACAGGCTCTGCGGAACGAGAAGAATATCCTGCCCTCATGGATTTGACCATACAGCTGCAAAGGGAAATCTTCCCGCCCCAGCCCACAACGCCTTCCATTGCCCTTCACCGGGATTTTCGGGACAAAGACCTGACTTACGTGCTGACCCAGTACATGCGCAACAGCGGACACCTGCGGTCCTTGTACAGTCAGATAGCAAGCAACACCCTGATTTTTAAGAAAAAAGAACTTGCCCGCAAATAAAAACAGAGCATTTTTCCAAAAAGAAATGCTCTGTTTTTTTATTTTCTGCGGAAATTGCGGACTTTGGCGGAAATTTTCCGAAGTTCTTCTTTGGACAGGGTATCCAGATGTTCCAATTGATCCATGAACAGCACAAGACTTTCGTTATAGCGAATCTTATTGAACTCAATGAAATAATTCACCATGACCCCCGGCACCAATGCCACCACAAAAATGCCGTAAAGCGCCAAAAGTACCGTCAAAATTCTGCCGCCCCATGTCACTGCCACAAAATCTCCAAAGCCAATGGTGGTAGACGCTGCAAAACAGTACCAAAGACTGTCTGCCAATGTGGTGATGGACGGATCTGCCAGCCAGACTGCCACTGCCACCAGAAACAACAGCAGTACATAACCAACGGCAAACCGTTCCGCATGGGTGATACGAACCACTTTCCAAAGCAAAGATATCCTGCGCATGTTATCTCCTTCCCCCTCTTTTTCCAAAAAAATACCCCGTATTTTTTTGGGAGGGAAATACGGGGATATCAAAAATCGCTATGGGGTTATACTGCACATAACCCCATAGGGTGACGTAATCTTATTTGCCTCTGACGATTCTGGACAGCTGGATCAGGAAGGTAGGCGCAAATGCCAGACCTACAATCTGACCGATGTTTGTCAGTGTCAGAGCGTTGTCGATGTCAAACAATCCATGGAGTGCGGGCACAAACAGTACCAGCATCAGCAGCAGTGTGCCTACGAAGAAAGCACCTACGCTGTAAGGATTGGAAGGCAGACGGAAGATGGAACGGGAACCGCGGCAGTTGAAGCCGTGGAACAGACGTGCCATACAAAGTGTTGCAAAAGCCATGGTGCAAGCCATGCCGTTGTTGATCTGCATACCCAGATAGAAAGCTGCCATGGTTGCCACTGCAATGAGGGCACCCTGGATACCCAGTGTCTGCAAGAAGTCTTTTGTCAGAATACCTTCTTTGGGGCTTCTGGGTTTCTGGTTCAGCAGGTCGCCAGTGGGTTTTTCCATGTTCACTGCCAGTGCGGGCAAGCTGTCTGTCAGCAAGTTGATGAACAGAAGCTGTACTGCTGTAAAAGGCAGAGGCAGACCAAAGAGGGATGTGATCATAACCACCAGAATACCAGCCAAGTTACCGGAAAGCAGGAACTTGATGGAGTTCTTGATGTTGGTGTATACGTTTCTGCCGTTGGCTACGGCTTTGACGATGGTTGCGAAGTTATCGTCTGTCAGAATCATGGACGCTGCGTCCTTGGATACTTCTGTACCAGTAATACCCATGGCAATACCGATGTCAGCCTGTTTCAGTGCGGGCGCGTCGTTGACGCCGTCACCTGTCATAGCTGCCACATGACCTCTGTCCTGCCATGCTCTTACGATACGGATTTTATGCTCGGGAGATACACGGGCATAAACGGAAATATGTTCTACTTCATTGCGAAGTTCTTCGTCTGTCATTTTTTCCAGTTCGCTGCCTTCTACAGCTCTGTCGCCATCCTGCAGGATACCGATTTCTTTTGCGATGGCAGAAGCAGTGATCTTATGGTCACCAGTAATCATAACAGGACGGATACCAGCTCTGCGGCAGTCCGCAACAGCAGGCGCGGATTCCACACGAGGAGGGTCCATCATGGCAATCAAACCAGTGAAAATCAGGTCGGTTTCGTCCTCCAATGTCAGAGGGCGGTTTTCAGAAAGCACCTTTTTGGCAAATGCCAGTACACGCAGACCCTGAGAGGAGAAATCTCTGTTCTGGTCTACGATGGCGCTGCGGATTTCGTCTGTCAAAGGCAGGACTTCGCCGTTCTGTTCCACAGAAGTACATCTTGCCAGCAGTACGTCAGGGGCGCCTTTGATAAGCATTTCATAACGGTTATTTCTGAAATGCAGAGTAGACATGAGTTTTCTGTCGGAGTCAAAGGGAATTTCCTGCAAACGAGGGAATTCTTCTCTGACTTTATTTTCATCGCCGCCGATGGTACGGCAGAAGGACAGCAGAGCGGTTTCTGTAGGGTCGCCTACCGCTGTTTCGCCGTTGATGGCGCCGTCATTACACAATACACTTTCTGCCACCAGACCGTTCACGGCTTTATCATTGCCTTTTGCTTCTTCAGGTTCCCAAACTTTGCCGTTGGCATAAGCTTTCTTTACAGTCATACGGTTCTGTGTCAGTGTACCTGTTTTATCAGAACAGATCACGGATACACAGCCCAGACCTTCCACGGCACGGAGGTTTTTGATGATGGCGTTTTCTTTCGCCATTTTCTGAGTACCAATGGCAAGACCGATGGTCACGATGGAGCTGAGGGCTTCGGGAATGGCAGCAACTGCCAGAGCCACGGCAAACATCAGAGATTCTGCCAGACCCATATTACGCCATACACCCAGACCAAAGACGATGGCACAGATGACCATGATGATGATGGACAGTTTCTTGGAGAAATCGTCCAGACTGCGCTGGAGGGGTGTTGCCTTTTCCTGGGCGGATTCCATCAGGTCGGCAATCTTACCGATTTCTGTCTGCATCCCTGTACCTGTAACCAGTACCACCGCACGGCCGTAGGACACCAGAGAGCTGCTGTATACCATATTCAGTCTGTCACCCAAAGGCAGTTCATCCTGATCAATGGGTGTGTCGATTTTATTTACGTTTTCAGATTCCCCTGTCAGTGCGCTTTCGCTGACCTGCAAGGAGAAGTTCTGCAATACACGGCCGTCTGCGGCGGTCACGTCCCCTGCTTCCAAGAGCAGGATGTCCCCGGGCACCAGTTCTGCCGCAGGCACTTCCATTTTCTGACCGTCACGAATGACGCGGGCATTGGGTGCTGCCATAGCCTTCAGGCTGTCCAGAGATTTCTGGGCTTTGAAGTGCTGCACCGTACCCAAAATGGCATTGAGGATGAGCACTGCCAGAATAACGATGGTGCCTTCCAGACCGCCTGTCAGAGCGGAAATGACGGCTGCGATAATCAGAATGATTACCAAAAGGTCTGCGAACTGTTCCGCAAATACCTGCAAAACGCCTTTGCGCTTGCCTTCCTGCAATTTGTTGTAGCCGTACTGTTCCAGCCGTTTCTTTGCTTCTTCCGCTGTCAGCCCGTTCATGGAGCTGTTCAGTTCCTGCAGGAGTTCTTCCTGCGATAATTTCCATTGTTTGTCCATAGAAATTCCCCTTTCTCTGTGTCCCGTGCAAATAAAAAAGACTTTTATTGCACCGAATCCTCTCGTTATGCAATAAAAGTCTTGCTTTTCAAGAAAATGTTCTTTTAGTCGCGCCCGGGTAATAACACCGAGATGACGAACGCTGACGATGCGGCTTGCCGCACAAGCTACTCCCTTTTATTACAATGACTCTACCATACTTTTGCACAAAAGGCAAGAGAAAAATTCATACAAATTGCAATTTTCTTTTTGCCCCTGTTATTTTTCCCCAAAGCCCCTGATTTTTCCCTCTTTTTTCCCAAAAGCGCCCGTTCTGTTTTTTTGGCAGTCTGCATTTGCATTTTCCTGTCATTATGCAAATATAACGAAATTTTGTATGCAAATCCATGCAATTTTTTTCAAAAAAGGGGCTTGTTTTTTTCTTAACATGGGTCTATGATAAATGCGTCAACTACATACGGCAGTATCTTCAGGGCAGGGTGAAATTCCCGATCGGCGGTATAGTCCGCGAGCGCAGCGATGCGCAGGACTTGGCATAGGTTCAAGTCAGGATTTGGTGAGATTCCAAAACCGACAGTATAGTCTGGATGGAAGAAGATCATGACAGTACAAGGCAGATTTTTCTGTTTTTGTTCTGTTCTTTTGTGTATACCAAAAAGGGGTGTGTTTGTGGTACCCTTTGTTTTGGATATGCGTATTTTTTCATGGATTTCAAAGCCCTGAGTGGACGGTTTCCCGTCTGTTCAGGGTTATTTTTTTGCAGAAAAGGAAGTGGCGAAAATGGAAAAACAGGATTTTATGCGGCACGCCATTGCCCTTGCCAAAAACGGCATCGGCGCCGTTGACCCCAACCCACTGGTGGGCGCGGTCATTGTCAAGGACGGCGAAATCATCGGGGAAGGCTGGCACGCACGCTTTGGCGGACTCCACGCGGAGCGCAACGCGCTGGCAAACTGCCGCACCTCACCCAAAGGCGCCACTATCTATGTGACACTGGAGCCCTGCTGTCACTACGGCAAGACACCGCCCTGCACAGAAGCCCTGCTGGAAGCAGGCATTGCCAAAGTGGTCATTGGTTCCCGTGACCCCAATCCCAAGGTGGCAGGCAAAGGGGCGGCTATCCTCCGGGAAGCAGGCGTGGAAGTGGAAGAAGATTTCCTCCGGGAGGAATGTGACGCCCTCAACGGTCCTTTCTTTCACTACATCACCACAAAGCGTCCTTATGTGGCAATGAAATACGCCATGACTGCCGACGGAAAAATTGCCACAGTCACCGGCGCATCCCAGTGGATCACCAACGAAGCCAGCCGCTATCATGTCCATGCTCTGCGGCGGCGGTATCCAGCCATACTGGCAGGCATCGGCACCGTTCTTGCAGACGACCCCATGCTGAACTGCCGACTGGGTGATGAGGCACGGAATCCCATCCGCATCATCTGTGACAGCAAACTGCAAATTCCCCTGGAAAGCAAACTGGTGCAGACGGCAAAGGACATTCCCCTCATTGTGGCAACCTGTTCCAAGGACGAAGAAAAACAGGCAGCTCTGACAGCAAAAGGCGCAGAAGTGCTTGTATTTGACGGGGAAAAAGTTCCCCTCCCTGCCCTTATGGACAGACTGGGGGAAAAACAAATCAGCGGTATCCTGCTGGAAGGCGGCGCCACACTGAACGCAGCTTTTCTGGCAGAAAACCTGATACAACGGGCGTATGTATACATTGGGGCAAAAGTATTTGGGGGCGCAGCAGCAAAATCACCCATTGCAGGAGAAGGCATATCCCTTCCATCGGAAGCGGCTGACCTGCATCTGGCAGAAGTACAGACCTTTGGAAACGACGTACTCTGCGTTTATGATTTCCCGAAACAGGAGGCGAAGTAAATGTTCACAGGCATCATTGAGGAACTGGGCACCATTCGGGGTGTTTCCCTCACCAAAGACGGCGGCGAGCTGCAAATTGCTGCAACCACCGTACTGGGCGGCACAAAGCTGGGGGACAGCATCGCCGTCAACGGCACCTGTCTGACGGTGACGAAACTGGAAAAAGACGGCTTTACAGCCTTTGTCATGGCGGAAAGCCTGCGCCGCACCAATCTGGGCAGCCTGAAACGGGGCAGCGTGGTACATCTGGAGCGCGCCATGGCAGCAGACGGGCGTTTTGGCGGGCATATGGTCACGGGGCACATTGACGGGCAAGGCACTTTCCTTTCCCAGAAGCCGGAGGGGCAGGCTGTTGTCCTCACCATCGGCGCAGACCCGGAAATCCTTTCGGGCATTGTGGAAAAAGGCTCCATCGCCATTGACGGCACCAGCCTGACGGTCATGGATGTGGGCAAAGACAGCTTCCGAGTAGGCATCATCCCCCACACCGGCGGACACACCGCCCTTTTAGACCGTCCCAAAGGCTACGCCTGCAATCTGGAAACAGACGTCATCGGCAAATACATTCAGAAATTTTTAGCAAAGAACACAGAATCCACTCCCAAGAAATCCACATTGACCATGGATTTCCTCCGGGAAAACGGATTTTAAACATAGGAGGATAACGTTATGCGTGAATATAACACCATTGAAGAAGCATTGGAAGAACTGCGTCAGGGTCGTATGATTCTGGTGACTGACGACCCCGACAGAGAAAACGAAGGGGATTTGATTTGTGCGGCAGAATTTGCCACCACAGAAAACGTAAACTTTATGGCAACCCACGGCAAAGGGCTCATCTGCATGCCCATGAGCGAAGAACTGGGCAAAAAGCTCATGCTGCCCCAGATGGTTTCTGACAACACAGACAACCACTGCACCGCTTTCACCGTTTCCATTGACCATGTAGACACCACCACAGGCATTTCCGCCGAAGAACGCGGCTACACCGCAAGAAAATGCGTGGAAGACGACGCAAAACCCCAGGATTTCCGTCGTCCCGGTCACATGTTCCCGCTCATTGCACGCAGAGGCGGCGTGCTCACCAGAGAAGGACACACAGAAGCTACCGTTGACCTGCTGCGTCTGGCTGGGCTGAAACAGTGCGGTCTGTGCTGCGAAATCATGGCAGACGACGGCACCATGATGCGTACCCCTTCCCTGTGGGAACTGGCTGACAAATACAACCTGAAATTCATCACCATCCACGATTTGCAGAACTATTGCCGCCGCAACGAAAAACACGTCATTCGGGAAGCAGAAGCAAAAATGCCCACAAAATACGGCGAATTCCGCATTTTTGGTTATGTGAACGACCTGACTGGCGAACACCACGTTGCACTGGTAAAAGGCGACATCGGCGACGGCAAAAACCTGCTGTGCCGTGTACACTCTGAATGCCTGACAGGTGACGTATTCGGTTCCCGCCGCTGCGACTGCGGACAGCAGCTTGCGGCAGCCATGGCACAAATCGAAAAAGAAGGCAGAGGCATCCTGCTGTACATGCGTCAGGAAGGCAGAGGCATCGGGCTCATCAACAAACTGAAAGCCTACGAACTCCAGGAAAGAGGCAGAGATACCGTAGAAGCCAACCTGGAACTGGGCTTTGCACCTGACCTGCGGGAATACTGGATCGGCGCACAGATTTTGCAGGATTTAGGTGCAAAAGAACTGCGGCTCCTCACAAACAACCCCACAAAGGTTTATGGTCTGGACGGCTTCGGCGTTTCCATTGTGGAACGTGTGCCCATCGAAATCGAACCCCAGGAAGATGATGAATTCTATTTGCAGACAAAACAGCAGAAAATGGGTCACATTTTCTCTCACATTTTATAAAAACAAAGTCAGGAGGATACAGCAATGAAAGTTTTAGAAGGATATTTAAACGGCAAGGGTATGAAAATCGGCATTGTTGCCGCAAGATTTAACGAATTTATCGTAAGCAAACTGGTCAGCGGCGCAGAAGACGCTCTGGTGCGTCACGGCGTAGACGGCGACGACATTTCTATTGCATGGGTGCCCGGGGCTTTTGAAATCCCCACCATCGCACAGAAAATGGCAAAAAGCGGCAAATATGACGCCATCCTGTGTCTGGGCGCAGTCATCCGCGGTGCAACCAGCCACTATGACTATGTCTGCAACGAAGTTTCCAAAGGCACAGCACACATCGCTCTGGAAACAGGCGTACCTGTGATGTTCGGCGTACTGACTACAGACACCATTGAACAGGCTATTGAACGTGCAGGCACAAAAGCAGGCAACAAAGGCTATGACGTGGCATGCTCCGCCATCGAAATGGTTGATCTGGCAAGAAAGATGTAATTCAAAGGTGTCGACGAAGTCGAACACCTTTCGTCAAAGGCTCATTTCATGGGGCCTTTGACGATTAGACAGAAGTATAAAGCAGTTGGGTCAAGCACTTTGCTCCGCAAAGTCAGCTTTGCTGCCCCCGTTTTCTTCGGGGTGCAGAATATCCATCTGCTCAAAAGCATTGAAACTCCCGCTTTTCCCCTTGGGATTCCATTTGGGAAACTCTTTGTTTCCCAAACCCTTCCGCGTTCTGAAAAATGTATCATATCACTTGAATTTTTCTTTTCCACTCCCGCTTTTTTTGGTATACTAATGCCAGAGAAACGAAAGGAGCGAAAGCCATGATTCACGATACTTATACCTTTCAGGATTTAAGCGAGGTGTGCTATCACCTGCGCAAATACAAAAATGTCACCGAGGACTGGCAAGTGGATTTCTGCAACATTTACGGAGAGCTGGTTGCCAGCTTTGACAGCGACGAGGAAACCATGGAACGTCTGAAAGACCCCGACGAAACATACGCCATGGTGACAGAACTCATGGACATTGCCATGATGATGGGGAAAACATGGTAATACCATTCTCAAATTCAAACTCCATAAAAACAGCATAAAAAAGCCATCTTCTGTTCTAGGGGCTTCTTCATAAGAAAACAAAGAAAGCTGAAAGTCTTTGTATCACAAAGATTTTCAGCTTTCTTATTTTTATCATCATTTTATCAGAGATGTTTTCTTCTGAAGACAGCCGTCGCAGTTCCCCTTAAGAAATCAGAAACAAAAAAACCAATGTTTTCTTAAGGGGAAACTGCTTTACAGAAAATGTCTTTTTCTTTTGGCTTTCTTCTTATTATTATAGAAGAAAAAAAGGCAGAGAATTTGACTTCTCTGCCCAAAAATATCTTATTTGTAGTTTTTGCTGGAGTCTTTCAGCAGTACGTCGTGAGCGCCGCCTTCTACCAAGCTGGTTGTGGAAATCACAGTGATCTTTGCTTTTTCCTGCAGTTCGGGGATGGACAGAACGCCGCAGTTGCACATGGTGGATTTTACTTTCTTCAGAGACAGGTTTACGTTGTCATGCAGGCTGCCTGCGTAAGGAACGTAGGAGTCAACACCTTCTTCAAAGGACAGTTTTGCATCGCCGCCCATGTCGTAACGCTGCCAGTTTCTTGCTCTGGAAGAACCTTCGCCCCAGTATTCTTTCATGTAGCTGCCGTTGATGTTTACTTTGTTTGTAGGGCTTTCGTCGAAACGCGCGAAGTATCTGCCCAGCATGATAAAGTCTGCACCCATAGCCAGTGCCAGTGTCATGTGGTAGTCGTAAACGATACCACCGTCGGAGCAGATGGGGATATAGATGCCTGTTGCTCTGTAGTATTCATCTCTTGCCTGTGCTACTTCGATAACTGCGGAAGCCTGACCACGGCCGATACCTTTCTGTTCTCTTGTGATACAGATGGAGCCGCCGCCGATACCAACTTTAACGAAGTCCGCGCCGCATTCAGCCAGGAAACGGAAGCCTTCTGCGTCTACAACGTTACCAGCGCCGATTTTTACGGTGTCGCCGTATGTTTCTCTTACCCAGTCCAGAGTCATTTTCTGCCATTCGGAATAACCTTCGGAGGAGTCGATGCACAGGATGTCAACGCCTGCTTCTACCAGTGCGGGCACACGTTCTTTGTAGTCACGAGTGTTGATACCAGCGCCTACCACATAACGTTTCTGTGCGTCCAGCAGTTCGTTTTTGTTTTCTTTATGGCTGTCGTAGTCTTTACGGAATACCAGATACTGCAGTCTGCCTTCATCGTCTACGATGGGCAGCTGATTGATCTTGTTGTCCCAGATGATGTCGTTTGCTTCTTTCAGTGTTGTGCCAGCAGGCGCATAAATCAGCTGATCCAGAGGAGTCATGAAGTCTTTTACTTTCACGTCTTTGTCCAGACGGCTCACACGGTAGTCTCTGCTTGTTACCATACCTACCAGTTTGCCCTGAGCGGTACCATCTGTGGTAACAGCTACTGTGGAGTGACCTGTTCTTTCTTTCAGGTTCAGGATATCCTGCAGTGTGCTTTCGGGGCTGATGTTGGAATCACTGATCACGAAACCAGCTTTGTAAGCCTTTGCTCTTGTCACCATGGCTGCCTGGCTTTCGATGGACTGAGAGCCGAAAATGAAGGAAATGCCGCCTTCTTTTGCCAGAGCCACTGCCATTTTGTCGTCAGATACTGCCTGCATAACAGCGGAAACCAGTGGAATGTTCATGGTCAAAGCGGGTTCTTCCCCTTTTTTGAATTTTACCACGGGTGTTTTCAGACTCACGCTATCTACCATACATTCTTTGGAAGAATACCCGGGTACCAGCAGGTATTCGCTGAAAGTTCTGGAAGGTTCTGTAAAGTAAGTTGCCATTTTCTTCTCTCCTTTTCAAATACTGGGTGATGGTTGACTATCATAAAAGCCCGGAGGCTTTTGGGTTTCTTGGATAAAAAAAGAGGAAAAGCGCGTTTTTCTGTTCTTTTCCTACCTTACAATTTTACCAAAATTTCTTTTTTCCGTTTCTGGTTTCTCTTTTGTGTATACAACATGCCGTTGTCCTTGTATTGCATACGATTTTAGCACTAAAAAGCCCCCTGTTCAAGGGGGCAGAGACATTTTTTTTGATTTTGTGAAAATTCGTCATTTTTTGCCTGCAAAAAGGCACCTTTCTTAGGTTCTTCTTTGCAGATAGCCCAATGCCAAACGGGCTACGGCACCGATGACAAAGCCGGTCACCACGCCGGTCACCAGCAAGAACGGCAGATAGTATGCCATTTTGATGTTTTCCACCACAGCCGCCGCCACGATGATCTGCCCCACGTTATGGAACACACCGCCCATGACGCTGACGCCAGTGATGCTGACCTTTCCTGTTTTCTTCAAAAGAGCCATGACAGCCAGAGAAAGGAGAGCGCCTGCCAGAGAGTACAGCAGTCCCGCGAAGCCCTGGAACAGCAGTCCCGACATGAGGACACGGACCAGGGAAATAAAAAAGGCTGACTTGGTATCCATATGATACAGGACAATGACGATGATGACGTTTGCCAGACCCAGCTTCATGCCGGGCACCAGCAAAGGCAGAGGAATGAGCATTTCCACATAGCCCATGAGGATGGCCAACGCCGCAAAAAGTCCGTATTGTGCTACTTTACTGCTTCTCATATCATCCCACCACCGCATCTACTGTATTTTCCGTACCTGCTTCAATGGTGACCACCATTTTATGAGGCAGGCAGACAATGGTTTCTCCTGTTTTGTGAATCCGCTTCTGGTCGGCACAAAGACCGTCCCGGCAGTCCGCTTCGATGACATCCGCCCAGCCATCTTTGATTTCTACTATATTATATCCTTCCGGTGTTTCCACCTGATAGGTGGTATCTTCGTCCAAAGGCAGTTCCTGCACCACCTGTCCGTCCACGGTGATGACCGCTTTGCCGCCGTCTTCGGCGCTGCCCAAAAACACCAGATAGATAATCCCCGCTAAAACCAGTACCCCTGCAATCAAAATCAAATCCAGGCGTTTCATCTCTCCACCACTTTCTATTTCTTTTTTTCATATATTAGGAAAAAAAGGAAGCACGTGCTTCCTTTTTCCAGTAGTAGTAGGATTTATTATTGTAGTACATAAAAAAATGCCCAGAACCGGAATCGAACCAGTGACACGAGGATTTTCAGTCCTCTGCTCTACCAACTGAGCTATCTGGGCACATCGCATCTTTGATGCTTGTACATTGTAACGCAGATTTGCAGTTCTGTCAACACCAAATTTCAAAAAAAAATACAAAATTTCATTTTTTTCTTTCTGAGAAGAACAAAAAGGTGGAAAACAAAGCAAATTCCCCTTCAGAAAACAATCCTCATAAAAATAAAATAGCCGGAATCTTCCGTTCACAATGATTCCGGCTATCTTTCTTTTCTTATGAAAAAACGCTTAGGGTTTTTTCTGTTTTGCAGATCAGCTTTTTTGTTTTGCCTTTTCATCCCAATAATCGCAGGTAATGCCCACAACATCAGAGGTAAAGGGTATACCATCTTTTTTCTTGAAATGCCGTGTGGCACGGAAAGCATATTTTGCCCCTACGAACAACACAGGCAAGTTACAGTACACGATGATGATATTGCCAAGGTCTGAGATATACCACAAGTTCCCCAGTTCCAGCCCTGCCATAACGGACAGAACACCAAAGGGAATGAACACCAGCGCCCCCAGAATCCGCACAAAATAAATGAAGGGACGTTTGCGGCTAATACGGTTTGCGGCAATCTCCGCGAAAATGATGAAGCCCACAATACAGGTATAGGCGAACAATCCATAGCACACGCTGATGAGCAGTGTCACCAGGCTATCGGCGCCGCTGCCCGGTGTCAAAGAGGTGATGGACGCCAGATACAAAGGCAGCTGCTGGGTTTTCAGGCCTTCCCAAGCCGCCGGGTCTGCGCTCCACAGGTGCGCCATAACAACGATGAAACCGGACAATGTGCAGACCACCATGGTATCCAGAAAAACGCCCAATGCCTGCACTACGCCCTGTTCACAGGGATGTTCCGCGTCAGAAGCAGCGGCGGACATGGTGATCGTCCCCTGACCTGCTTCATTGGACATGAGCCCCCGTTTTACCCCCTGTGCAAGGGCTGTGCCGAAGAAACCGCCGAAAACAGCTTCCGGTGTGAATGCGCCGCCGAATACCGCACCAAAGAAATACGGAATGGTGCCAATATTCAAAAGAGCAATAAGCAGTACCGTACCGCAGTAAATCACTGCCATGACAGGCACCATTTTATCTGTCACCGCTGTGATTTTATGGATACCGCCAAAGGCAAAAAATGTGGTGCCGCCAATGAGGAGGATACCTGTGATACAGTAAAGCATCGATGTCCGTGAGAATGTTTCCCCTGTGACGATTTCCGCCACAGAGCCTACAGAGGAAAACACGTTGAAGGCCTGTGCAGGCAGACAGAACATGGCGTACAAAATGAAGATACAGGAAAGCAAAACGCCTACCCACGCCCGGTTGCCCATGATTTTCTTGCCATAGAAGGGCAGACCGCCTACCAGTTCATCGCCTTTTCTTTCTTTGAAAATCTGCGCCAGTGTGGCTTCCATAAATGCCGTTGCCATACCGAAAAAGGCACTGACCCACATCCAGAACAAAGCACCGGGACCGCCAACGGCAATGGCGCCCGTCACACCCATGATATTCCCCGGTCCTACACGCATGGCAGAACTGAGGAAGAAGGCTGCCAGAGGTTGTGATACCTACAGCCGCTGTCTTTCGGTCAATGAGAATCCGCAGACCCTTGCGGAAATGGGTCACCTGGATAAATCCTGTCTTAATGCTGAAAAAGATACCAGAGCCAATGAGGATGACAATGGCAAAGGACAAATTCCCCAAAATGGGAATGGATGCATACCAGTCAAAATTGGTTGGGAGCCCCCACAGAAAATCCGCAATGGGTACCACAAAGTCAAAAACCTGATTGACGGCATCGAATACTTCTTTCATGTGAAACTCTCCCCTTTTTTCCCCGTATTACCGTCTTATCGTTTTTCCTGCATAACGGAAATGATGGTGCTGTCCATGGGCGCCATACCTTCCATGCTGATACGACCCAGATTTTTGGCTGTCTGTTCCGCTGTGGAACCGATGACACCGAAGTTATGAGGGATTGCTGTGCCATTCATGGCAAGCATTGCGGAAAGGAATGCCGCATGTACCCCTGCGTAAGCTTTCAGGGCACATCCGGTGCTGCCGCCGTCACAGATCATACCTGTCAGGTTTGCTGCCATATGGTCCATGGCCGCTGCCACTTCTGCCGCACCGCCGCCCATAAGCAGGACGATACCAGCTGCCGCACCACTGCCGCCGCCCAGTACACAGCCGCAAAGAGCAGACAGTCTGCCGGTGTAATGTTTGCTGTAAATGGTAATCAGTCCGCTGAGAGCTACGGCTCTGCGGATGGTGTCTGCGTCTGCGCCGATGCTTCTGCCGTAAGAAACCACAGGCATGGAGCACAGGATACCGTGGGAACCGCTGCCCACAATGCTCATAGCAGGAAAAGGCAGACCAGCCAGACGGGCATCCATAGCCGCTGTGGTCAGGTGCTGTGCGCGGGAAATCATATCATCCCCCAAAACGCCTTTTGCACGGAACGCATCCAGTGTAGCACCGATGGAAAGCCCTGCACCTTTTGCACCTTCCGCGGAAAGAGCGCAGTTCATGTCAATCATATCCTGTACAAAGGCGATTTCTTCCGCAGGGACTGTTTTTACATAATCCACGAAATCCGCTACGGTCACCGTATCGAAAGGAAAAGGCTTTTCTGCTTCCGCTGCCTTTGTTTCCGCTTCAAAAATCACTGTGCTGTCTTTCCAAACCTTTGTGATGTTGCTGTGTTTTGCTTCGATGAGGGCTTTGCCTGTGCCTTTGTCTGTTTCCACTTCTGCCAGAATGTAGATTTCTTCTTTGGATTTGTCTACGGCAGTGGTCACGTCAATGCCCATACCTTTCACACGGTCTGCGTCGGCTTCTGTGACGGGTTTCAGACATTCCAGTCCCAGTGTCCAGTCACCGCAAACAGCCCCCAGCAGGGCAGCCATTTCGCAGCCCAATTCCTTTGTGCCGGGGATGGCGCAGGAAAAGGCGTTTTTATACATGCCGCCGTTCATTTCCACATGGATTTTCCTGATATTCCCTTCAGCCGCCGCTGCCGCTCTTGCAGATGCCAGTGCAATGGCACCTACTTCTGTGACACCCAAAGCGGGGCTGATTTCCTTTTTCAATAACGCTGTCAATTCTCTCATAGCATATTCCTCCCTTGTATTTCTCTTTAAACAGGGTAACATGATTTTCCGCAAAATGCCAGAGAGAACCCCTTTTCCTTTTGCAAAAGCTATGGATTTCTTGTCTTACCGCTTTTCCTTATTTTTCGGCGATTCTGCCATGATGTCTGATAATATATCGTGCATTTTGCCCCACTCCATTGTTTTTTTCTATACACCCTACTATAATAGACCTCACCGCATCTGGTATTTTCGCCAAATGTGTGCACTTATTTTTATATAATATTATTGTTTCACAAGCAGGAGGGTATCATTTATGGAACAAAAAAGAGAAAGGTTCTCCTCCCGACTGGGCTTCATCCTCATTTCCGCAGGCTGTGCAATCGGGCTGGGGAACGTGTGGAAATTTCCCTACATCACCGGACAGTATGGCGGCGCAGCCTTTGTGCTGATTTACATCGCCTTTCTGATTTTGATGGGGATTCCCATTCTGGTGGCGGAACTTTCTGTTGGCCGTGGCAGCCAGCGCAGTATCGCCCGCGCCATGGACGTATTGGAGCCGAAAGGCACCAAATGGCATTGGTATAAATATCTCGGCATGGCCGGCAACTACATCCTGATGATGTTCTACACCACAGTAGCCGGCTGGATGCTTTACTATTTCTTCAAAACAGCTGCCGGCGGTTTTGACGGGCTGGATGCAGAAGGCATCGGCGCAGCCTTTAACACCATGCTGGGCAGACCCGGTCTGATGACTGGATTTATGGTAGTGGTTGTTCTCATTTGCTTTGCCATCTGCGCACAGGGCTTACAGGCCGGCGTAGAAAAGATCACCAAAGTCATGATGCTGATGCTTCTGCTTCTGATGATCGTGCTGGCAGTGCGTTCCGCATTGCTGGAAGGCGGCGAAGCCGGTCTGGAATTCTACCTGAAACCCAACTTTGGCGCACTGAAAGAATACGGTCTGTTGGAAGTGCTTTTCGCGGCACTGGGTCAGGCGTTCTTCACACTGAGTATCGGTATCGGTGCCATTGCCATCTTCGGCAGTTACATCGACAAATCCCGTTCTCTCACAGGGGAAGCCATCCTCATCACCATTCTGGACACCTTCGTAGCGTTCATGGCTGGTATGATCATCTTCCCTGCATGCTTCGCTTACGGCGTAAACCCCGGTCAGGGTCCTTCCCTGATCTTCGTGACACTGCCTAACGTGTTCAACAACATGCCCGGCGGCAGACTCTGGGGCTCTTTGTTCTTCCTGTTCATGTGCTTTGCGTCTTTCTCCACCGTCATTGCCGTGTTCCAGAACATCATTTCCTTTGCCACAGACCTGACCAACGCCAGCAGAAAGAAAGTCATCATCATCAATGTCATTGCCATCATTCTGCTGTCCATGCCTTGTGTACTGGGCTATAACCTGTGGAGCGGCTTCCAGCCCTTCGGTCCTGATACCGCAGTGCTGGATCTGGAAGACTTCATCGTCAGCCAGAACATCCTGCCTCTGGGCAGCCTGATCTTCGTCCTGTTCTGCAGCTGGAAAATGGGCTGGGGCTGGGACAACTTCCTGGCAGAGGCCAATGCGGGCAAAGGGCTGAAATTCCCCAACTGCCTGCGCATCTACATCAAATGGGTACTGCCCCTGATCGTACTGTTCATCTTCGTCATGGGGTACTATTCCAAATTCTTCGCGGCATAAAGCGAAAAGCGTATTATAAAAAGGTATGGAAAAAAGCAAATTCCTCTTCAGAAAACATTGTTTTTTCTTGATTTCTTAAGGGGAATTACGACGGCTGTTTTCATAAGAAAACATATCAAAAAATCTTAATAAAAAATAAGAAAGCCAAAATCCTTTGTGATCATAAGGGTTTTGGCTTTCTTTGTTTTCTTATGAAGATGCCCCTAAAGCAACTTCCCCTTAAGAAAACATTGATTTTCGTTTCCTTAATTTCTTAAGGGAAATTGCAACGGCTGTCTTCATAAGAAAACATATCGAATAAAATCTCAATATCATAAGAAAGCCGAAATCCTTTATCATGATAAGCATTTCGGCTTTCTTTGTTTTCTTATGAAGATGCCCCTAAAGGGTGGTTTTTGTATTTAAGATTCTTTGCAGGCATTGCCCCTGATTCTCTGAGAAACCAGTTTCTGGAACAGGAATGTGAATACCAATGCGAAAAGCACGCCCAGAATGGTGTCTGTGATACGGAGCACAACGGCATTTCCCAGACCATAGATGCCCGTTGCCAGCATCAGGGCGCCAAAGCAGTTGAAAGCGGTTTTATAACGATAATTCCGGCAGAAGCCAAGGCACAGACCGCCTAAAGGCCCCAGCAGGAAATGGAGGGAATCGGGGGTAATCAGATAAATGACCAGATACGCGCCGGAGCCTGCGAAAACCCCAACGATACGCTGCCAGAAACGTGTGGTGACGCTGTCGGAATAAGGGTATTCACACAGCAGAGAGGCGCAGGCAAAGCCCATCCACATGAACCGTTCCACGCCGAAGTATCGTCCCGCAGTCAGCACCAGACTAACGCCCAAAGCCATGCGGAACTGCCACAGATGAACGATGTTGCGCAGGTCGAACCGCTGAAGTACATGGTGGAAACGAACTTCCCCGTGGGCGTGGCGATGTTTCCGGTACAGGATGATGGCGCAGAGGAGATAGCCCACCACTGCCATCATGGTTCTTCTTGCCAATGCTTCGCCGAAAACAGGGTTGCCTGTCAGGTATACATAGGCAAAGCTGTAAAGACCGCCGTTGCCCAGTTCAGGCTTTTGTGTGGTCATATAGAGCAGCAGGAAAAAGCTCACAAAATGCAGGGGAATGGCAAGATAAGGCGGTGCCACTGCCACAGCGGTGGGGGTGAACAGCAAAATTGCCAGAGCTGCTGCCAAAGTCACCAGAGAATCCCCCATACAATATTCAAAATTTACAAAGCGAATCCCCAGCAGGATGCAGAACAGCGCCACTGCCAAAGGGGTGTTGTCCTGACCGAATACTTTTGCAAGACCACTGATGAACACCACCGCAAAGCCTACAATGAGCAGGGAACGCAGTGCCATAGCAATCCAGTAAAACCGTTTTTCTGCCGCTGTATCACACTGGGCGATTTTCGCTTTCAATATCGCCGGGTCCATTTGTAACGCATTATAAAAAGTCATGGACATCACTCCTGTTCTTCCTTTTTGATATGGGAAACAATTTTGTCTGTATACTGCAAAAAGGCCTCAAAATCTTCTCCTGTGCTTCTCCACAGGTCATAAAAGGGCTGCAATATGATTTTGTAGCCTTTTTGCAGTTCTTCTACGCCGGTGTCTGTCAGATAGATTTTGTAGCTTCTTTCGTCATGAGGCTGTTTTTCCTTGCGGATGCAGTTTTTTTCCAAAAGGCTTTTCAAACAGCGGCTGACAGCTTCTTTTTTCATGCCGCTGCGCTGGCTCAGCAGAACGGGGGTGTTCTGTTCCGGCTCCTGATACAGCCATGCCAGCAGCTCACATTCGCTGACGGTCAGATTGGTTTGTTTTGCGGGCAGAAGCAGACGTGTCAGTTTTTGTACTTGCTTCTGGTAATATACCATATCCATCCAATCCATCTCCATTTCTGCACCTCCATACACTTAACAAAGTTAATTAATAGTGTTAATGATATAGCGGAAAGGCTGGAATGTCAAGGGGAGAAGCAAATCTTTGTAAAATCCCCATAAAAACAGAACAGCCGGAACCCTTTGTGTTGTCAGGATTCCGGCTGTGAAACGAAAAAAGCTGGAATCCTCTGTGATGATAGAGATTTCAGCCTTTTTGTTTTCTGATATGCGTTTATTTGATGGGGATTTCTCCATGTTCCTTCTCGAATTTCTGGATGCAGTCCCGAATGAGGATGTTGACCTGACTGTTGGCAGAACGACCTTCGTAGTCGGCAACGAAATGGAGTTTGTGCAGCATGGCTTCGTCAATGCGGATAGACAGATTTTTGATTCCCATGGATATCACCTCTATATAAATATAATTTCATTCTAATTTGCAGCTAATATGGATTTATTTTATATCTATTTTGTGATAATATGTTTAAAATGACTTTTGTTTGAATTAAAAGTGAAGTGAAAATGACTTCATTATGAATGTGAAAGAGGTGATAATCATGCAGGGAAAAATCTGCTGTTTCTTCGGTCATCGGGATGCCCCCGATACCCTTGCCGATGATTTGTATACTGCCGCCGAGGAGATGGTGCTGCTGGAAGGTGTCACCACCTTTCTGGTAGGGGGACACGGCAATTTTGATTTTCTGGCAGCCCAAACCGTACGGCAATTGCGGAGGGTCTATCCTCATATCCGTTTGGTGCTGGTGGCAGCCTACGCCTCTGCCCTCCGCAGTCCCAAGGTGAGGGAAGGGGGATTTGATGAGGCTTTTGTGCCGGATACGCTGGCAAAGGTGCCTTTCAAAGCTGCCATTGTCTGCCGCAACCGCTGGATGGCGGAGCAGACGGATTTTGTCATTGCGTATGTCATCCGAGGGGAAGGCGGCGCCTATACCGCCGTGGAATATGCCCGGAAAAAAGGGAAAAAAGTCTGTTTGATATAGCAAAACAAAAAGGTATGGAACTTAGGGGTGGTTTTATTTTTTTATTTTTTTATTTTTTTATTTTTTCATTTTTTCTTTTACCATATCCGCATACTGGCGAAAGCCTTTTTCCTCTTTTTCAGGAAAGACAAAACCGAGTGCTTCCGCCGTTTTTTCTGCGGTCTGCCGAAAAAGGGTACACGCTTTTTCGATAGCTGTCCAGAAATGAGAAAAATTACCATCGGGCAGTGTTTCCAGATAAAGGTCGTACTGTTCTTTGGGCAGATAATTTTTCAGATATTTCCCCAGCTTGCCGCAGGATACGCCAAAATCTGTCTGTGTTCCCGCCTGCCACTGGAGCATCTGTTCCAGCATGGGGCGCACCAGTGTATGATAGGTTGTCATGACAAAGGGCATCTCCTGCCGTGCCAGACCTTTCACCACATCGCACAGATTCCAGTAAAAGGCGTTGCAGCAGCCCATAAATCCTTTTTCCGTGGGCTTTTGCACCCAAAATTCCTCATCTGTCGGGGGAAATTGGGGCAGACAGCCGATTTTATCCAAAAGGGGCACAAACAGGCGATTGCGGTTCTTCCCCTGCTCCATGGTTTCCAGGGTTTCCACGCCAATGTCAATACGGTTGCCATCGGCAAACAACAGCAGCCAAGAATAGCTTTTGTCATAGTCCCCACGAATGCCGAACCGTTCTCCATAGCCGAAATCGTCGTCCTGCTCCTGTTTCAATATGACTTCGCCGAACACGTCCAGCCATGCAGGGTTTTCCCGAAAAGGCGCTACTTCCTTCACCACATACATGATGTCAAAATCCTGATAGACATCTTTTGGCACATTTTCATTGGCACGGGAGCCTTTCAGATAAGCCGCCAGCACCCGACTGTCCTGCCTTGCCGTTTCCAGAATCAAATCCATCATTTCCTGCTCTGTCCGCAATGTTTCCACCTCCGAAAATAAGAAAAAAGCCGAAACCCGCAGGCTTCGGCGCCGTCCCTAAGAGGATTTGAACCTCCGGCCTACCGCTTAGGAGGCGGTCGCTCTATCCAACTGAGCTATAGGGACACATTACTTTTCTATTTTATCACGTTCCCCCGTTTCGTCAAGAGTGCTTTTCCCTTGTATTTTCTACTATTCCAATGGGGATTTCCTTTGACAGCCTTCCTCCGCAGGCAGTATAATATATGATTGAAACAGGATTTTGTATAGAAAACGAGGAAAAACTATGATTCCCATTACCATAACATATACCCCCTACGCCGAAGGGGTGAAAATCATCGGCGTCACAGGACGGGCGGCGGAAATCCGCATTCCCGACCACATTGACGGCTTGCCTGTCATTGCCATTGCCCCCTATGCCTTTGCAGTGCAGACGGAGGCAGAGGTAAATGAAACAGAAACGCCTGCCCAGCTTTCCTTTGTGGAAGGAGCGGACATGCCCAAAAAAGCCCCGCTGAAAGAAGTCACCGGGGAAGCCTTGAAACGGCTGTATCTGCCGGACACCATCCGGGAAATGGGGGCTTATGCCTTTGGGGGCTGTTCCGCTTTGGAGGTCATTCACCTGCCGGAAAATCTGGCGGTACTGCCTGACCATTTGTTTGCTGGATGCATCTCTCTGAAACAGATTGCCCTGCCGCCCCAGCTTTCCGTCATTGAGGGCTATGCCTTTTATGACTGCCGCAGTCTGGAAAAGCTGCGGATTCCCGAAACAGTACAGAAAATCGGGGCTTATGCCTGCTACAACTGCCGGAAAATGGAGGAAATCAACATCCCCAGAGAAACCACCGACCTGGGCACAGGGCTGTTTTTGAACTGCGACAAGCTCACATCCATTTCCTTCGGCAGATGCCGCCACATTGCGGACTTGGTGGCAGTGCTCAACCACGAACTCCATCTGACCATGGATTTTGACGACGGAAACCGGGCAAAACTGCTCATTCCCGATTTCCAGTATGAATATATCGAGGACACCCCTGCCCGTCAGTTCCATCAGGTGAACTACGGCACGGGGCATCTGTTCCGTCAGTGCATCGGCAATTCGGACATTGATTTCCGCCGGTTCGACGAGCTGTTTTACCTGACCAAGCGAGAGGACGGGGCACTGATGGTACTGCTTCTGACCATGTACCGTCTGGAATATCCCTACCGCCTGCAGGAAAACCGCAGACAGGACTATCTGCAATATCTGAAAGAGCATTTTTCCACTGCCTTTGGGTACTATACCCAGCAAGGCAGTCTGGACAAAATCCGCCTTTTTGCCCAGTGGGGGCTCATCACGGCGGAAAATATCGATTCCCTGCTGGAAATGGCAGGAGAAGCCAAAAAAACAGAAATCACGGGCTTTTTGCTGGAATATCAGCACGCCCATTTTGCCAAAAAGAAAAAATCATTTGATCTGTAAAGGGGGAAAACCATGAACGAAACCCATCAGCAGCTCATACAAATCGGCAGCCGCATATTGAGCGCCTCACGCAATGAGCTTTATTTATCCATGCGGTTTCTGGACGTTGCCCTCAGTTCTCTGCGTTATGAAATGAACCTGTCCTCCCTCTACGTAGGGACCGACGGGGAGAAAATACTGTTCAATCCCCGTTACCTCATCCAGCGGTATTTGTCCGACCGGGTGCTGGTGAATCGGGCGTATCTGCACATGCTGCTCCACTGCCTGTTCCGCCACCCCTTCCATCAGGGCGACCGGGACGAGGAATACTGGAATCTGGCGTGTGACATTGCCGTGGAATCCATGGTGGATGCCCTGCCCTTCAAATCGGTGCGTCTGGTGGTATCCGACTGGCGGAATGAATGGTATGACAAACTGCGGCGAGAGCTGAAAGTCCTTTCCGCCGAAGGCATTTACGAAGTGCTGCAAAAGGAAAAACTGTCCATACAGGACTTCGGCAAACTGCAATTGGAATTCTGGGTAGACGACCATGTTTTCTGGGAAAAGAAAAAGGACGACGACCAGAATCAGGACGAAAACCAAGACGACAACAACAACCAGAACCAAAACGACCAGAACGACGAGCAGGAACAGCAGCGCAGACAGGAGTTAGAGGAAAAATGGCGTGACATCAGCGAAAAGATGCAGACCAATCTGGAAACCTTCTCCAAGGAAGCCGGGGAAGAAGCCGGCGACCTGCTGCAATACCTGAAAGTGGAAAACCGGGAGCGGTATGACTACCGCCGTTTTCTGGAAAAATTTGTGACCCTCAAAGAGGACATGCAGGTGGATGACAACAGCTATGACTATATTTTCTATACTTATGGTTTGCAGCTTTACGGCAACCTACCCCTTATTGAAGCTTTGGAATACAAGGAAGTGAAAAAGGTAGAAGAAATCGTCATTGCCATTGACACCTCCGAATCCTGCGAGGGAGAAGTGGTACGCAAATTCTTAGAAGAAACTTACGCCATTCTGCGGCAGAACGAGAGCTTTTTCCATACCTTCCACATCCACATCATACAGTGTGATACCGTTATCCAGCAAGATAAAGTCATCACCTCTGCTGAGGAGATGGCAGCATACATGGAGAATTTTGACCTGCGGGGAAACGGCGGCACGGACTTCCGTCCCGTATTCACCTATGTATCTAAATTGATTGAAGAAAAAGTCTTTCGCAATCTGAAAGGGCTCATTTACTTCACCGACGGCTGGGGGCAGTTCCCCAAACGCCGCCCGCCCTACGAAACGGCATTCGTCTTTTTCGACGAGGGCATGTACAACGAACGGGAAGTACCCCCTTGGGCAATGAAAGTCATTTTGGGCAAAGAAGATTTGGAAATTTCGTATAACAAGGAGTAATGCTATGAATATCAAACAGGCAAAGGAAGAAATCAAGCATGCCATTGCCGCTTATCTGGCAAAGGATGCTTACGGAGAATATAAAATCCCTGTGGTGCGGCAGCGTCCCCTGCTGCTCATGGGGGCGCCGGGTATCGGCAAAACTGCCATCATGGAACAGGTGGCAAGGGAATGCGGCGTTGGGCTGGTGGCATACAGCATCACCCACCACACCCGTCAGAGCGCCATGGGGCTGCCCTTCATCAGCCACAAAAACTACGGCGGCAAGGAATACGCCGTCACAGAATACACCATGAGTGAAATCATTGGTGCCGTTTACGACAAAATGGAAGAAACAGGGCTGAAAGAAGGCATCCTGTTCATCGACGAAATCAACTGCGTATCGGAAACCCTTGCCCCTGCTATGCTGCAATTTTTGCAGGCAAAAACATTTGGCTCTCATAAGGTGCCCGAAGGCTGGATCATCGTGGCAGCAGGCAATCCCCCCGAATACAACAAGAGCGTACGGGAATTTGACGTAGTAACCTTAGACCGTGTGAAGAAAATCGACGTAGAGCCTGATTTTGCCGCATGGAAGGAATACGCTTGGAAACAGGGGCTTCACGGAGCTGTGCTGTCCTATCTGGAAATCAAGAAAAACCATTTCTACGCCATGGAAACCACGGTAGACGGCAAGCGTTTTGCCACTGCCAGAGGCTGGGAGGACCTGTCCAACATGTTGCAGGTTTATGAGGAACTGGGCATTGCCGCTGACGAAACCCTCATCGTTCAGTATTTGCAGCACAAGAAAATCGCTAAGGATTTTGCCAACTATTTAGACCTTTACGAAAAATACCGCACAGACTACCGTGTGGGGGACATTCTGGCTGGGAACTACACCAAAGGTGCCGTGGAAAAATTGCAGGAAGCGCCTTTCGACGAACGCCTCAGCGTTATGGGTCTGCTGCTGAGCCGCCTGACAGAAGACTTTACAGCGGCTTATGACAAAGACTTGCAGACCGTACAGCTTCACGGGGTGCTGAAAGAAATCAAGGAGCGTTTCGCAAGCCCTTACTGCGCCGAAACCCCTTGGGAAACCCTCACAGAATCCTACATGGAAGAAATCCAGAGCAAGTACCACAGAGAAAAGAAAGCCGGACTGCTGGACAAGCACAGCGCACAGGCATACCTTGCCACCATCCAGACCATGGAAGGCTATGTGCAGGCAGCCAAAGCCGCAGGTCTCAGAGAAAAAGACGATGTATTCGGCTTGATGAAAGAGAAATTCGCCGATGTGGCGGAAGATAGAGAAAACGCCATCTCTCACGCCTCCGAAGCACTGGACAACGCTTTTGCTTTCTTAGAAGAAACCTTCGGCGCTGGACAGGAAATGGTCATTTTCATCACAGAACTGACTGCCAACTATTACAGCGTGAAATTCATCAGCGAAAACGGCTGCGAAAAATACTACAGCTACAACAAAGAGCTGCTCTTTGAAGAAAAGCAGAAATCCATTCTGGAGGACATCGAAAAAGCCAAAACCATGGTGGATCTGCTGTTTTAAGCATCAAAAAAACCAGACAAAATGTCTGGTTTTTTTATTTTCCATATTTTATTCTCTTGTGAACTCTGCCGCAATGGGATTGCCGTCTACTTCAATGATCAGACGGAATTCACCAGTGCCGATACTACCACAGAGGTTTTTCCAATTGATAGGCAGTTCTACCGTTTCTCCGGCAGGTACTGCAACGGTTTCTTCACCCCACTGGGCATTGGCAGTGCCTACAAATTCTTTCCAATGACCGTCTGCGTCTTTCTTTTCCATGTGATACGCGTCACGATAGCTGATTTCCGCATCTGTGCCATTGGTCAGCAGGAATGTACCGCTGGTGGCTTTCAGGGTATCTTCTTTCAGTTCCAGTGTCACGCCTTCCATTTCGTTGACTGTGGCAAACTGAGTTTCCGGATCGCCGCTGCATCCGGCAAATGCCACCATACACAACAATGCCAATAAAACCGCAATTCCTTTTTTCATTTCGCTTCTCCTTTATTACTGCAATGTCTTTTCGATGAATGCTGCCAGTTCTTTTGCCGCTTTTTCCATGCGTTCCATGTCTTTGCCTTCAATCATAACACGGATGAGGGGTTCTGTACCGGAAGTACGGATGAGCACACGGCCGTCTGCAGAAAATTCTTCTTCCAGTTTTGCAATGGCATGGCGGATAGCAGGTACTTCCATATAAGTGTTTTTCTTTGCGTTATTGACGCGGGCATTTACCAGCACCTGAGGCATCACTTCCATGGCTTTTGCCAGTTCGGATGCCTTTTTGCCTGTGCGTTTCATAACGGACAGCAGCTGGATAGCTGTGAGAATGCCGTCACCTGTGGTGTTATGATCCAGGAAAATGATATGACCGGACTGTTCACCGCCCAGATTGCGTTCCGCTTCGATCATGCGTTCCAGAACGTAACGGTCACCAACGCCTGCCTGTTCAATGGCAATGCCTTTTTCTCTGCCCATCATGGTCAGACCCAGATTAGACATTACAGTACCAACGATGGTATCGTTTTTCAGTGTGCCTTTTTCCTTCATATCCAAACCGCAGATGGCAAGGATTTTATCGCCGTCGATGAGTTCGCCGTTTTCGTCTACAGCCAGACAACGGTCTGCGTCGCCGTCGAAAGCGAAACCGATGTCTGCGTTATTTTCTTTTACAAATGCTTTCAGGTCTTCCATATGGGTGGAACCGCAGCGTTCGTTGATGTTTGTGCCGTCAGGTTCATTATGGATGATACAAAGGCTTGCACCCAGATTCAGCAGTGTGATAGGAGCCGCTTTGTAGGATGCGCCGTTGGCACAGTCCAAAGCTACTTTGATGCCGCCGAATTTTTCCTTTGTGGTGCTGCCAAGAAATGCAATGTAATCATCCAGCGCGTCTTCCGCTACGGTATGGGTACCGATGGCTGCCCCTGTGGGAGAAGGCAGGATTTCAGGATGGCTCAGGATGATGTTTTCGATTTCGTCTTCCAGATCATCGCTGAGTTTATAGCCCTGGCTATTGAAAAACTTGATGCCGTTGTATTCCACGGGGTTATGGGATGCGGAAATGACAACGCCTGCATCCAGACGATATTTCCGTACCAGATAAGCCACTGCAGGTGTGGGCACGATGCCTGCCAGCACTGCATGAGCGCCTACGGAGCAGATGCCTGCCACCAACGCCGCTTCCAGCATATCTCCGCTGATGCGGGTATCCATCCCCACCAAAATGCGGGGTGCGTGTTTTGTTTCTTTTGTCAGTACATAAGCGCCTGCACGTCCCAGCTGGAACGCCATTTCCCCTGTCAGTTCCGTATTCGCTACACCGCGGACACCGTCCGTACCAAATAATCTACCCATATTCTGTTCAAACTCCTTATTCTTATTTTCTCATATTGTTTATGATTCTGTATCTGATTCATCGCTGCCGGCAGCCGTCACTTCTATGGTAACGGTGCTGCTGTCTGCCGTAATGCCGCTTGGCAGGTTCCAATCAATGGAAACGGTATGCTCGCCTTCTGTGAGAGCGGAAACATCCACCTGACCTGACAGGTCGCTGCCTTCCACTGCTGCCAGCTGGCTTGCTTCGCCGTTGATGGAAACGGAAATGCTGTCCGGCAGATGATACTGATATCCATCCTGCCCATTGGTCAGGTGAATCTGGTCAGAAGAAACCGTTACGGTCTTTTCTTCCCCTCTGTCCACATGGACAAGGACCTGAACCACAGCACTGCTGCCTTCTTCCAGTTTTACCCCTTCTGGCAGATAATCAGAAAGCTGGAAGGTATGGCTGATGGAGCTGGTTGCTCCACTAACGTCAATCTGATCCAGAGAAATCACATTCAGTTTATCCAGATCTTCTTTTGCCCCAATGACAGAAACGGTTTTGGGAGTGCATGTGATTTCCCCTAAATGATAGCCGTCTGCCAGGCTGCCTGTTACAGAAACCTGAACAGGCACCTGTTTTGCCTCATTCAGACTATAAGAAACGGTGACCGTATCCACGGAGAATGTCACGCCGTTTACGGTATTGCCATCTTTGTCATAAGCGACGGGTTTCACCTGCAAATCCATCTGCTGCACCGCATCTGCCGCATTGACAGACAGGCGCACTGCCACAACGCTGTCCACAGCGGATTTTGCCCCTTTGACCATAATGGTTTCTGGAATCAACTTAGGCGTTGACAGGTGGGTGCCTTCTGTGACTTCCCCATTCAAGGAAACTTCCAGCGGGAATTCCTTTGCTGCCAGAGTTTCTACCTGAATTTCCACGCTGCCGGGGACTTTGCTCTCAACGGTATATCCTGTAGCGCCGCCGCCAACGGAAGTATCTACAGGCAGTGTGATGGTATCACCATCCTGAGCATACGTCAAATCTGACAGATCCACACTGGCAGAAATCAAATCCGCCTGCCGCTGACTGAGCCGATCCAGCGCCGTTCGCTGGGCTTTGACTTTGATGCTGACCTTTGTATTGGTCAAATCTTCCCGATTGGCTACCGTAAGGCCCCGGGCAGTCAATGTTTCCTCCCCTACCAATTGGAGGGTGGTGCTGTATGATCTTGTATCAATGGGCTGATTGATGCTGATGACCATAAACCACATGGTGGTAGCAATGGCCACGGAAAGCAGTTTCCAGCCCAGGTCTTTCATGAGCAATTCCTGAAATCGTTTCATTTATCCTGCCTTCCTTTCCAAATCGCCAGTTTCTTTTTGGCGGATTGATGATCCTGTTCGGAGATCATGTTTTTCAATTGTTCCGGCGTCAAGTCCCGATACAAAACGCCGCCTCTTGCAACGGAAATCTTCCCTGTTTCTTCAGAAACGACGATAACATGGGCGTCAGAAACCTCGCTGGCACCGATGGCTGCCCGGTGTCTGGTACCCAGTTCCATGCTGACTTCGTTGCTGTCTGTCAATGGCAGGAAACAGGTGGCCGCTGCCACACGGTTCCGCCGGATGATCACCGCCCCGTCATGGAGGGGGGTGTTGTGTTCAAAAATATTGATGAGGAGCTGACTGGACACGATGGCGTCGATGGGGATGCCTGTTCTTTCCAGATCGCCCAGAGGCACTTCCTGTTCCATAAGGATCAGGGCGCCTGTTTTTGCCGCACCCATTTTGTCCGCCGCTTTGACGATTTCGTTTACAGTGCGGGCTGCGGCTTTTTCATCCCCGGCATCTTCGCCGCGGGTGAAGTAAGAAAAGATCTTTCCTTTGCCCAGCTGTTCCAAAGCCTTTCGCATTTCCGGCTGGAAAACGATGAGCAGTGCAATGATGCCCATATTGATGGTGTTGGAAAGAACGAAAATGATGGTATGTAATTTCAAAAGGGCTGCCACTGCCGCAAAGGCAAAGATCACCAGTATCCCTTTGAAAAGGACCCAGGCACGGGTTTCTTTGATCCAGAAAATGACTTTATAGATGATATATGCCACAATCAGGATATCCAGCACATCCGTTATGCCAATGGACGGACGTACAAATTCTGTGATGCCCAGACCACTGAAAAAGCTGTTCAAAAAATCCATTGTATCACACCCGATTCTTCTGATTCTAATAAAAATTGGTTCCAAAAAGCCGATACAGTATCAGTATATCATAAAGTAGAACAAAAGTGTGATTCTCTTGTAAAATTCAAAAAAATTTATGATATTTTTTTATCAGAGAAAACAGGAGGGAAAGCTCCTCCCTTTCCAAATGCCTGCTCTTTGGACATGAAAACACCCCGCAGGACATTCCGTCCAACAAACGGGGTGTGATTTCTTATTTTGATCTATGACAGCAAAGTGTCATTTTTCGTCTTTTTTCATATAACGCTGACTGAATTCCTTGGCGCTCATGGGTTTATCATAGAAATAGCCCTGTCCGAAATTACATTTGAGCGCCTGTATCAATTCCTCATCCTCCTGGGTTTCAATGCCCTCCGCAACGGTGGCAATGCCCAGTTTCCGGGCAAAGCTGACGATCTGCTCCAATATGATATAGCGCCGTTCTTCGTCCTCTTTGGAAACCTGCCGCAAGAAGCCCCGATCCAGCTTCAATTCGTCGATGTTCAGCTGATACAGCATATTCAAAGAAGAATATCCATTGCCAAAGTCATCCATGGAAATGCGGAAGCCCAGGGCATGGAGCGCTTCTATCTGATGGTTCAGCAGTTCCAGATTATCCGTAGCAACCCCTTCCAGTATCTCCAGCGTGATCAAAGAAGGAGAAACATCATACCGATTCAGTATCTGCATCAAATTATCAGGATAATGCAGGTCAGAAAACAGCATCTTAGACTGGTTTACGGAAATGGGCACAGGGGTCAGACCCGCGTCCTTCCATGCTTTGATCTGCTCACATGCTCGTTCCACCATATAAAGATCCAGTTTCAGACAAAATCCATTTTCCTCAAAGAGCGGGATAAATTCATTTGGATAGCGGTAAGAGCCGTCTGGATTCTGCCAGCGCACCAAAGCTTCTGCCCCCACCAGACCTTCATTTTTCATGCCAAACTTCGGCTGTAAAAACAGTTTGAATTCTTTATTCTGCAAAGCCGGGTACATCTGGCTTTCGATGCTGTTTTTCTTCCGCACGGCATTGTGCATGTCGTGATTGTAAAAGGCAATATCCGTATGGTGGGTATGTTCGATGCTCTGCATAGCCAGCAAAGCTTTCTCCCTGTCTTCCCCTATGGCAACGCCGGCATAGAGGGAAAGGTCATAACTAAACTCGCCGTATTCCAAAGAAGATGCTCTGATCTGCTCAATGATGACAGCCAAACGTTTTTTGATAGATTCCTGGTCTGTATCCAACAGCAGCAGGTAAAACAGGTCTGCTGTGTCACGGCAGAAAAACTCGCCTTCTTTCAGGTTATGATCCAGCACATTTTCCATATAACACAGCACGCGATCCCCGCGCATTCTGCCAAACAGGTCGTTGATACCTTTGAAATTATGGACGTTCAAAGCCGCTGTGCTGAAAGGCTGTTTTGTTTCCAATATCCGCTGGAAATTTTCGTCAAAGTAGGCTGTATTTTTTGCCCCAGTGATGGGGTCCTCATAAGCCAGACGGATCAGGCTTTTGATATTTTGGCTAAAGACACGGCGTCCACTGTAAAGCAATATATTCATGAGAATCAGCATCAGCACCATCAGTACGCCAAAGATGGTCAAAGCATCGCCCAATGAGGAGGAAGAACCCCACACCTTATTGGCGCAGTACAAATACCATCCATTGATATCCAAAGGCACCATATAAAAATGCATACGATTGCCTTCGTAGCTAAATTCCTCGCAGACATCTTCGCCTTTTTCCAGTGCAGCCTGCACCTTCGCCTTGGTCTGTTCTGAAAGGATATCCCCTTCATAAAGGTATTTCATTTCCTCATCTACCAACGTATTTTCCGACCGTACCAAAAACCTCCCGTTATCGGCAATCAGGTGCAGATACCCTGCCCCGCCCATGACCGTTTTGCCGCCAGTAGCCTCTGTAAAAATATCAAGGGTATCACCAGCTGCCAGCGCACCAACGACTTCCCCGTTTTCATATACAGGAACAGCGTATACAAACAGCTTCTCATCCAGCACATCGCTCCTGAAGATCTTGGAAACGGCATTTTTCCCTTGCAGTGCGGACTCCACCACCTCAACGGCATAAGGATGCAGGTCATCCATGGTGATTGCCGCTACCTCGCCAGAAATTGTCGTATGCATAAGACCTGTACCATCTTGGCGCATATATACCATACTGAGAAAGCCGTCGGCAGTATTGGTTTCCATCAAACTCTTTCCAAGACATTCAGGTTCATCGGTAATGGTACTGACTTCATATGCCTTGGACAGCGTTGTCAGAATCTGCAAATTTTTATCCATCTGTCTGACCAAACGTCCACGATATTCTTCTGTTTCCGCCTTGAGCTGTTCATGTTCCGCTTCATGGGCAGATTTCATGATATAGGTAAAAATACCAAAACCAATGGCACTGAGCAGCAAGCTGCCGATGATGGTAATGATGGTAATGCGGCGCAATTGTTTTGTCAATTTCTTCTCGTCCATACTTGCCTCCTACCCTGTAAACCTTCTGTTGTGTCTTTGTCTTTTTTCCAGAAAGGCAATTAGGCACAGCTTGTCTTTTTCTTATGTTCGTCTGTTCTGAATGATCTGCTCTGTTGCCTCCCACTGTGGCAGTGGATGGCAGAAACGAAAGCCCTGAATCACATCACAGTGGATTTCCTGCAGCGCCTTCACTTGCGCATCTGTTTCTACCCCTTCGGCAAGGATGGTCATATTCAGCTCATGTCCCACCTGTATCATAGCCTTGAGTATAGCTGTACCAATGGGCGTCGTCACATGATCCACCAGACCTTTATCCAGTTTGATGCCATCAATGGGGTATTTTTGCAGATCATAAAAAGAGGTAAAGCCTTCGCCAAAGTCGTCCAATGCCACTCTGACGCCGTACTTTTTCAATGCAATGACATTCTGTCGTATCTGGGCGGCGTTTCTGACAGAAACGCTTTCGGTGATCTCCAGAATCAGCAGTTCTCTTGGAAATGTGAATCCATTCAAAATTTCCTGTACCTTTTGGGCAAAGTCCGCTGCCGCAAAGGTTTCACGGGAGAAATTGCAGGATACGAAAAAGGTATCCACGCCTGCCTTCAAAAGGCTCTCTAAGAAGAAGCATACCTCTTTTAGGCAGTAATAGTCAAGTCGGCTGATCATTTTTTCCCGTTCCAGCAGCGGAATAAATACGCTTGGCAGCAAGATCCCCTTTTGCGGATGTTTCCAGCGGGACAGGGCTTCCCCGCCGACCACTTTAAGGGTCTGGGCATCCACATAAAACTGGATATACAATTGGAATTCTTTTTGTGCAAAAGCCTGATCGATGCTCGCCTGAAGCTGCCGCTCCTGGAGGGATTTCTGAATCATTGCCTGAGAGCAGAACAGATACGGCACTTCTTCTTTTTCCGCCTGATAAGCTCCCTGAGACGCCTGAAAAACGATTTCATTCAAATCTCTGTCCTGACTTTTCAGCGGATAGATGCCCGCATAAAGATTGGTATCATAAGGCTTGCCGTAGCGCTTCGCATAGTCGCGGACTCTCTCCAGCAAGGTGCAAAGCCATGTATCCGTTTGTTCTGCGCTGCCCCCAAGGCGCAGCATCAAAAAGCCTTGTTCTGATACCCTTGCCAGAATATCACTATCTTCCGTATATTCTCCCAAAACCACAGCACAGTACCGGAGAAACTCATCGGTTTCCTGTCCGCTGCCAAGTCTGCGCAGGCGGTCTGTATCCACATAAAAATAGATGGCATGATATAATATCCGATTTTTGTCATTGATATACTGTTTATAATACCGTTCCAGATATTCCATATTCCCCAGACCTGTGGTTTCGTCCGTTTCCACATTCTGCTGGCTTTCTTTCAATTTCCTGCGGTATCGGCGCACCGTCAGAAGCAGCACCACTGCCATGACCAAAAGGGCAGCGCCCATGGCTCCCATTGTCCAGTACAATCCCTGAGAGCTGGGCGGCGTTTCCACGGAAGCCATCAAAAGTCCTGTCATCTCTGCCGGTGAGACCTCCTCCAGATAAGCCTGCAAATCCGACCGAAAGGCGGCAGGAGCAGCCTCTGTAAAATAGAGCATATAGGCATTTTCTCCAGAAAAAAGGGGGAGTTCATGGGCATGATCCAGCTGTTCCTCCTCTGCGTCATAGCCAGAAAACAGGTCTACCTGCTTCTGCTGGGCTAACGCCTCCCGATGGTCTGTGCCGTCTGCCTCATAATATACGATTTCATATGTACTTTGGTCAGAAAATTCTGCCAGCAGCTCAGGGATGACCCCTGCATAAGTCTGGGTATCTTTATCAAAATACTCCAAAGGATAGGCGTCAGGATTTCCCGCAACATAAATCAAAGTCTTTTCTTCCACAGTCAGCACCTCAGTCTTTACGCTTCTTCCGTCTGGTTCCTTTCAAACAAAGTCATATTATGACGGGGGCAGGCAGCCTTCACTGTCTGAATCTGCATCTCCACTTCCTCAGACTTGGCATCCATGGACTGGAGCAGACCTTGGATCATTTCACGGACTTTCGCAATCTGTTTCTGGTACCCATTCAGCTCTTTTGCCCCTTCTTCCAGTTTTTTCTCCCATGCCGCACGCTCTTCCTGCATTTTTTCCTGGGCTTCCTGCTGGAGTTCGTCCTTATACCGCACAGCCTCCATGAGGGCAGCAGCAACAGTCATCTGTTCTTTCTTCTGCTCCTCCAGTTCTTTTCTCACGCGACTGAGTTCTTCCTCCAGAGAGGTGATCTGTGTGCGGTATTCTTCCTCCTGCTTCTTCTGTTCCGTGACTTTTTCCGCCAGTTTTTCAGAAAATTCTTCTTCCATCATGGTGATATATTCGTAAACGCTGGCTTTTTTGTAGCCCCAAAAACCTTTTTTCAGTTGATCCAATTTCATATGAAAACCTCCTTTTTTATTTGAACCGTATCTTTTTCCGTTCGATTCTGCCCCAAGCGTGTTTTCTTCTGCGGTATCCAATCAGTGCCGTTGCCCGCACCCATGCCAGCACCAGACGCAGACAGGAAACCTCCACCACGCAAAGCCCAATGGCTTTGAGCACATCGGAAAAGGACAGCTTCAAGTCCACCGTATAAATGCGGGCAAAAAATGCCGTCAACGACAGGATTGCAGAGTACACCACATAAATACCGAAAAACAGTATCATAAATGGCACATTGATCAGGTCTACGGCAAATGCCAGTACAATGGTGAGAATCCCAAAGACCTCGATATAAGGCGAAAGCAGCTCATAGACCAGAAAATACAGATAGGAAATCAATCCCACAAGACCATATTTCGGATTCAGGAAAATCCGTCTGTGGCGCATCATGCTCTGAAACAGCCCAATATGCCAACGTCTGCGCTGTTTGCACAAGTCTCCCAGTTTCTCCGGTGCCTGTGTCCAGCAGACAGCGTCTGTGGCATAGCGGATACGATACGGGATGCTATTTTCCCGGCAATACACATGAAGCTTTACCACCAATTCCATATCTTCGCCAATGGTGCCGGGGTCATATCCCCCTGCTTCCACAACGGTATTTTTATGAAACAGCCCAAAGGCACCGGAAATGATGATGCTGCCATTGAACCGGTCAAAAAGTATCCTTGCCGCCAGAAAAGAACGGTCATATTCCAACACCTGCATACAAGGGACAATCTGGTCAGGCATACGGTAAGACACCACATGTCCATCATGGATTTCCGTACCATTGCAGGGACGAACAACGCCGCCCACTGCCACCACGCTGCTGTCCTCCAGCACAGGGCGGACGATTTTTTCCAGAGAATCATACTGGAGCACAGAATCGGCATCCATACAGATAAAATAAGGATATTTTGCCGCATTGATGCCCATATTCAAGGCATCTGCCTTACCGCCGTTTTTCTTGCGGATGAGGGTGATGGGCACCTTCCATTCGTAGCTTTCATAAATGACTTCTTCTGCCTGGCAGGGAATCTTCCGCTGTATGGGGCGGCTGATCTGCTGCATATGAAAGGCATCCCGCACCACTTTGGAAGTATCGTCGCTGGAACCGTCGTCCACAACGACAATCTCATACAGTTTATAGTCCAAAGCAAGCAAAGAACGGATGTTTGCCTCAATGGTCACTTCCTCGTTATAGGCAGGCACCACAATGGTGACGGGAACATAGTATTCCCCCAGCAATTCGTTTTTCAGCTGGTTCCGCCGCTTCAATTTATACAGTTCGGAAGTGCCCACAGTCACTGCCAGAAACAGAAAACTGGCATAACCAATCATATAGAGGACGAAAAAGACACCCACAATATCAAAAAATTCTTTAAACGCATCCATCATGGCTCTTTACACCTCCAGACTTTGCAGTTTGCGGGATTCCAGCCGATACATGAGCATTTCTCTGGCATAGCGGTCACTGCCTGCGGTAATATCCACCACATCACCGTAATTCACATGGAGATGCTCCAGACTTTGGGCAGCAGCATAGCGCACATACCAATTGCTGCTGTGAAGGGCTTCCTTCAGTGCATCTATCACTGCTGCCCCTTCATAAGACGCCAGAGAGGACGCTGCCACTGTGGCAAACTCCCATTTCGTATCGTCTTTATCCTCCACAAACGCCAGCAAAGGTCCATAAGCCGGTTCGTAGGGATACTTGCCGCAGTACCGGATTGCCGACAGACGCAGCTCTTTATCCGCTTTTTTATCCATCATGATTTCGTACATTTCCCGCTGATACTCGCCGGAGCGGAACCGGATATAATTCAGTATGGCAAGCTGGGTATGGGGAGAATACCGCATAATATTCTTCCACAGCTCCTCAATAAGTGCGTGATAATCTCCTGTATAGGAAAGAAGCCCTTCGGTAATGAGTTTTTCATGAAGGAACACGCTGCCGTCATCGGCAATGCGAAGGGCTTTGGCTATGGTTTCCGGTGTTCCGAAATGGTACAGGGCTTGCAGAGCATTGAAACGGCAGTAGAGATTGCTTTTCTGCACATAATCCAGCAAAATGTCCTGCAAAGAGTCCATTGCCATCTGTTTATCCGCCGTATAACAGGAAAGGAAGTAAGCAAAATACCCTGCCTGCATATTCTCCTTATCCCGATAAACTGCCGCCATATAAATGACCACCGGTCGCATCTGATGGCGATACTCCCGATACAAATCGGGTTTTTTCTCCATATCCTCCTGCAAAACCTGATGGAATGCCATCAAATGATTGATATGGGAAAGTTTCCGCCGCAGCTCCTGCAAATGGGCTTCCTCCACATTTTTGCCTGCTGCCAGACGGGAGATCTGGGCATTGATTTTGCTCCGCATCTTCTGGCACCGATTCTGCATACGAGATTCGCTGCCTTTCAGGAGCAAATTATAAATGATGTTAAAGACGATCATGCTGGCACAAACTGCACCGTAGATATAGATCATAAATTCAACTTTCATATATCCGCTCCTTTCTTTTGGTAATGATCAGCGACCGCTCCAAGCCGCCTGCAAAACATCGTAAGATTTTTTCAGACGTTCCTGATATTCCTCGTATTCTCCCCAGCCTTCCAGAGGGAAAGACGCCATGGGGATACGTCCTTTGATATCACTTTCCACAGCCGCGCCTACGAACATTTCGTCAATCTGTATGTATTCCACACCATAATGTTCATAGTAATCATCGTGTATCATTCTTTCAGCAGGATTGGAGAAATTCAGCAGCCCCCAAGGAATCCGCATTTCCACACCATCTGCCGCAAAACAGAAATCCGCCAGAGAATCAAAGGCAGGAGAATCGGGGTCCGCATTGCCATAGCGCAGTTTTCCCGTTTCGTAAGTGGGCATGGCAACCCAACGGTTCCCCGCATTGACGCCCTCCCGTTCCATAATGGAACGAATGGGACGGAACACAGGGGAATCCTTTTCCCGCCAATATTCCTTCGCATAAGGATTTTTATAATCCGTTTCATAAGCATACATGGCCCAAAGGCTCTCGTAACGCTCCTGCACCAGCACACGGCTGTTATCCTTGCCGTCGATGGTCACCACAAAGTCGCAGCCTCTTTCAAAGGAAATCTTCTTTTCCTCCCAGTAAGTACTGCCTGTTTTAGGCGTCGTATCAATGGGAAGGTACAAAACGTCTGTTTCCGGCGAAAATCCATCCACATAGAAATACAGATACCTTTCGTCATAATCCATATACACATCCATGGCATCTGATGACCAGACAGGCTCTTTGTCCTGCCATTCGGCTGCGTTGCCGTCCACGGTGCAGACCCTTTCGCCGCTGCCCAGCCAAAACTCCATCAAGCCATAATTCTGCCCGTCTGTCTGTACATCCTGCCAGTTATCCACGCCAAAGCTGTAATTGGCATAGACCGTATTCCAAGTGTTTCTGTCCCACACATCCTGCCATGTGGACACAAAGCCTCCTGTCCAGCCAGCACTTCGCATTTTCTGCCACAGCTCCACAAGGGCTTCTCCCTGCTGCTGTTCGTTCAAAGGGGAATGATTTTCCACCACAGGCGTTCTGGCAGTGGAAAAACCAAAGCCCACTGCTGCCACCGGCACTGTGTGATACCGATTGAGCAAAGTCAGATAACCGCTGTATAAATCCCCCGTTTCCAGTCCTGCCAGCAGTTCTCCCAGTTTCGCCTTCTGTTCCCGGGTGAAATATTTCTGATAGTCCGGGCAAAGGGTTTCCAGACGATAAGACACGAAATACCCGGACAGCAATTCCGCCGTCGCGCCGATATGCTCCATATCCACCTGATTGTATGTGTCAAAGCGGGCGTTATACAGCGTGTCATACACAAAGGGGTCATCCCAAGGGGAATTGACAAAGGAAATGAGCCGCTGTTCTTTGTATTTATCGCTTTCGTAAGCGGTCACCTGATCCATGAGTTTTGCCATGGCTGTTTCAAAACGGGTGGCTTCCGGTTTGGTGTAGAAATAAGTGCCCTGATAGGAAGTTTCTCCCAATGTGCTGTTATTGGTATAGGCAATGATGCCGCTGTCCCATTCGTGCCCCAGCAGATAGCCCAGTGTCCAAGGGGAAACATCCCACTGATACCAGCCAGTGCCTGTAAAATTCCCCAGTTCGATGGCTCTGTTGCCATGGATGACATCCACGGCTTTGATGGCATTTTCCAGCAGGAGATCCACAAATTCCTCCTGATAAATATCCTCCGCTCCATAATTGGCGCGGTCAGGCACCGACAACCCCTGCAGCAGATACAAGGGCTTTTCTTTTGTGGTGTTATAGTCATAAAACGCCTCATAAAAATCATCGTCCATGACTGTATGGACCCGAATGGTATTGGCACCCATCTCACCAATCTGTTCCAACCAACGACTATAATCTTCATAAGCGGGCACAAAGTCCAGCATGGCTTCACCGGGGATGTTGGAGGATAAATCCACGCCCCGTATCTCCATGGTTTTCCATGTGTCCCCATCCAAATACTGTATCTCTTTTCCCTGGGTGCGGAAATGGGCTGTGACGGATACCTCCGGTTTGAAATCCACATAGATTCCCCGATAGTATACCAGGTATCCTATCCCTGCCAAAAGGAGGACGACTGCCAGAGAAGCGAGAATGAATCGTTTCATCATTTCACATACCTCCTATTCCACCCATTGGGTTGCTGTCTTGGACTGGTGACAATACTGCCGCAGGCTTTCGATGTTTTCATCCAGCCATGCGCCGCGTCTGAGCATGAAACCTTCCATCCATTCCACCGCCTGAGCGTGACTGGAGGGGTTTACCTCCTCTAAGGTCTGCCCTTCCTCCGGTCTGCGCCGCTGCAGAGAACTTAGGTTGGTGGCGTCATAACTGAAGCCCCACACCGCGTCATTGCGGGCAATGGCAGGTCCAAGATAAGCAATGGTTTCTTCCATATAATTAGTCAGATATTCGTCAGAAAGGTATGTTTGCCGTAATTCTTGATACCGATTCAGCACCCGCTCCACAAAATCCTCATCTTTCATGAGAGCGCCATACCATCCCCTGTTTGCCAGATACAAACGACCACTGGCAAAGGTGCGGATATAGTTATCCAGCATATTGTTATAGTCCCAGACAGGACCTACCGTCAACTTCCCTCGCACATCCCGATAAAAATAGGTAGAACGAGAGAACATATCGTTGTTCAGCAAAAATTCCTGAAGGATATAATAATCCACAAAGGAATCCACATCTATTTCCTTCTCGTAGTCATACTGCCCGGAAACCATATCCGAGGAATAGAGTCCCCGCTCGATACGGCTGATGTCCCGCTGGATATAGTCCAGAACGCCTTGGCTCTGGTATTCCTCCTGGGGATACAGCACTTGTATGCCTGTGGAGGAAGTCACCTGTTCTGGATCGTCCTCCTTGGTGGAAAATTCCATTTCGTATGTATACTGGGTGTAGTTATTGAGGATTCTGTTTCCATCAGGGTCATCCAGCAGCACCAAATAGCTGGTTTGGTCACTGCCTTCCTCGTAGTCGCTGAGGTTCACCCGATAATCGTCTTCCTTGATGGTTTCCATCAGGACATAGACCCCCTGATATTCTCCATTGAGGATGACTTCGCAGAAACGTACTTCCGGCGCATAACCCATGATTTCCGCAGAGATATTCATCCACATATAGTTTCGGATGAGGGTTTTATCCAGAAACGGTCCATAGAGCGCCCAATCATTTTCTTTGCTCATGCCCAAAAGCGGCAGGTCCCGATTGACCAGTCCCTCCGTATCCTCCACCAACTTCACACGATAGCTCTTTTTATTGAAATGGCGGGAGGAATTGCCTCGAATACGAATCATGATATTGCTTTCCATATCCGGCGTATCTGTGGGATGATGGTTCTGTTCCTCATTGCTCATAACAGACAGTGTAGCAGAAATCATGGTGTTTCCGTCAGCTGCGGTGGTGTAGCCAATTGTTTCTGATTGGTCATTGAGGATGGGCTCACCGGGAATGACCACGCCGCCCGTATCAATGACCAGCAAAGGCAAATGGGTACAAAGGGTGGTGCCGTCGCAGTCGCATCCGGCGTCTGGCTGACGGGCAGTGAGATGCTGATGGACCCGTTTTTCCGGGTTTTCGGTATCTACGTTGCCGGCAAGAAATACCGCAAGCAGTACCAGCACCATTGCAGCAATCCCTGCAATACGATATTTCATTTTCCTCCCCTCCCATTAGCTGCTGATTTCGTCGTTCTGCATCACCATGTTGCAGTATTCGATATTGCCGATTTCATAGATGGCATCGGTGATGCTTTTTCCTTTCATATTTCCTTTTGCGGCATTGCCGGCTTTATCCAGCAGGCGTTTGCTGATTTCATAAATAAATTCCACACTGTTTTCCGTGGTGTTCTTTACCCGCAGATTTGCTTTCCGGGCAAAATACTGGAACATGAGTGCTTCGATCCGCGCCTCATTGACCCTTGCGGTACGAATGATAAACAACACACGATTGTCATTTTTGATACGTCCGAAAATCAGCAAAATCAAAAACGTAAATGCCCCGCCGATACCAGCAATGAGGAAATCGCCGGAACCGCAGCAGATACCTGTGACAATGGTCCAGAAAATGTAAACGGTGTCACGGGAATCCTTGATGGCAGTACGGAAACGGACAATGGACAGGGCGCCCACCATACCAAGGGACAACGCAATGTTATTGCCAATGACAATCATGACTGCCGTTGTGATGACCGTCAGCGCCATAAGGGAAACATTGAATTTTCGGCTGTAAATGCTTCCTTCATGGGAAAGCATGTAGGACAGGTAAATCAAAAAACCCACCAATGTTGCCACCGCCATACGCAGGATGATGGTCTGTAAATCCAATTGCCCCGTGCTTTCTAAAAACTCCAGTAATACTTTTCTCATACGACATCCCTCCTATAACGCAAATTTCATGGTGGCGCTCCGCGCCAGACAATATTTGCTCACTGATAATTCCGAACGATTGGCTTCGTTGACCAGTTCCTTGATATAACTGAGCAGAAAGCCGTTATATTTCACTTCCAGCACACCATTGAACGGATCCAACACCGGACACATGTTCAAATCCGGTGAAAACAACTCCATACAGCTTTCTGTTGCCTGAATCTGATGATCAAATGTGATACGAATTTTATTTTCCTTGGCGATATAGGCTTTTCGCTTATATTCCACAATGGTTTTGGGGCGATAACACGCCATGTGCATGAGCCCGTAGCACTCCGCCGCAAAAGGGTCCGTATATTTCAGCAGGCTGTGATACCTGCCTTTTGTCAGCTCTATGGCATCTTCCCGGGAAACCCGCAGGGAACGCTTTTTCTGGTAGCTGCCTTCCTTCTGTTTCATTTCCAGCATGGCAAAATCTGCGGCAGGGTCGTAAATCCTAAGACGGATTTTCCGCCGCAGCTCCAGACCGTCGATTTTCGCCTCATAATCCCGCTCGTTGATGGTATCAAAATACAGGGAGCGGATATTGTAGCCGTTTGCGCCGTTATGGGCATCCTGTATCATGACCCGATCCAGCTGACCAGAAAGTTTTTTCATATCAAAAAGTGTCATGAAATACTTCTTTTCCTGACGATATACCTCATTCAAATAACATCCCTCCCAAAAGAAAAAGCTGCAAAAAATCAGACACAGGGATGCCAGTCATTTTTGCAGCTTGACGATCATAGCAGTTCTCTGCCGTAGACTCATAGCTTTGCGTCATCGTTTTTCAACGATTTTGCCAAAGGATTCAATTGTTTTCTGTCTGCTCAGAAAATGTGGTGTAAAGCCGGTTTTTGCCCAGCTGTTTGGCGTGATACAATGCTTCATCGGCTTTGCGGTAAAGCTCATCATAGCTCACATTGGGCGTGGATGCCACTGCCAGCCCCATACTACAGCTGGGAGAAACCTCTATGCCGTTCCAATGTATTCTGGGAATTTTGCTGATGACTTCTTCCGCATATGTTTCCATACAGGATATGTTACAACCGATCAGCAATACCATAAACTCATCCCCACCGATTCTGCCAATCCTTGCTCCCACAGGGGCATGATGACGCAGGATGTCAGCGGCTTCTTTGAGCACATAATCCCCTATGGGATGCCCATAATGGTCGTTGATGTCCTTAAAGTCATCCATATCCACAATCAAAGCAGCCAGTTTTTCTCCTTCCCGCAGTTCAGACAGTTTTCGTTTGCCGTAACGCTCGATGGAGGCTTTGTTCAATAGACCGGTGAAAAGATCCATTTGGATTTCTTTTTCCAGCTGACTGATCCTGTCCTTTCGGTCTGTAATATCCGAAAGAATCCCAATACCCAAAACAGGCTCGCTCTGCTTATTGGTCTGGGTAATCACGCGGATTTCAAACCATCTGTTTCCGCCGTTTTTGACAGGCAGCATAAGCTCATACTTTTGATAAGGGACACCCTTTTTGATATTCCGCATACAGGTAAGCAGGATCTCTTTATGTGATGAGGACAGCTGTTCCAGATTTTTGATAAAATCATAAAATTGAGAGATACTTTCTGGATGATCGAAGTAATGCTTCCACTCCTTGGAAAAGCGAATCCAGTCTTCCTGAATGTCCCATTCAAAGGTGATGGAGCTTTCCTGCTCACGAATCATTTCATACTGCTCAATGGTCAGACGAAAATCCCGCTGGGCATCTGTCAGTTCCTGCTGTACTTCCCGCATCTGGTTTGCCTGACTGATTTCAATGCGCAGGTGCTTATACCGGATGAGATACATCAAGATACACAAGCAGATGGTCACAGAAAAATTGACGATCTCACCCACACTGAATATAGGGTTGATAAACCAGATATACGTCAGGTAGCATACGCCCAAACTAATGATGGTATAAAAAGGTTTGAACATCAAAAAACCGGAAAAGAAAAAAATCGCCGTGACGATGGTAAAGTACGCCATAGCACCAGACAAATACACATTGTACATATTAAACAGCAGATGCCAAAACAAAATCATACCAACGCTGATCATGTAAAACCGATGTCTTACCATAACTGACAAACTACAGAAAAAATCAATGATCAAAAATGCAGCGCAGCATACCAAATAAATCAGATAAAATCTCAGATAAATCAAATGATTTACCATCGCATACCCCATATTGCTGAAAAATAACACTCTGCATATATTACACAGTTCAAAAAGGACACCGAACGCCGATCCGATCCGAAGAGCAATCTGATTGCTCGATACAGATTTTTCCACAAAATCTGCATGTGATATTTTTGCGCCAAGAATCCATTTGATAAGCGCATCAACTCTAGTTCCCAAGCAAGTTCACTCCAAAAATGCAAAATGAAGACACATTGTCAACTTTCGTAAAATAAAAACCACCCCTCAATTTCGAAGATGGTTTGCTCTTATCACGATATATTCCCCAAAGGCTCTTTCAGAAATTTTATTCTGAATATTTACTTTGATTCATTTAATAGTACACTATGTAACGACAGAAATCAACGATTTTTTGGCATTTTCTTGTTTTTTCATTGCATATAAAAGCCAGAAAATCAACTGTTTCACCAAGAAAGACACAAAGAGGCAAGTATGAGAAAATGCCTCCTGACATCTTATCATTTTATGAAACGCAGAAGTTTTCTTGTGCAAAACATGCACATAAGTCAACAAAATAATTATTCTGTCTTGAATGAATATTTTAACCGTATTTTTCCTGAAGAAAGCATATAAGTGCAAAAAAGGCGTTTTCTCCTTCGAGAAAACGCCTTTTGCATTTCTACTTAATAATTAGTACAGTTTTGCACCTGCGGGGATTCTATCATCCACCATCAGCAGGTTCAGACCTTCGTGACCATCCACTTCATGTACAGCGGAGATCAGCATACCACAAGAGTCAATGCCCATCATGTTACGAGGAGGTAGGTTTGTGATAGCGATGCAGGTCTTGCCTACCAGTTCTTCGGGTTCATAGTAATCATGGATACCGCTCAGGATCACACGATCTGTGCCGCTGCCGTCATCCAGCACGAATTTCAGCAGTTTTTTGCTCTTAGGCACTGCTTCACATGCTTTTACTTTTACGGCTCTATAGTCGGATTTCGCAAATGTATCGAAGTCCACGAATTCTTCAAACAAAGGGTCTACCTTTACGTTGGAGAAGTCAATTTTTTCTGCTACGGGAGCAGCCACTGCAGCTTTTGTTTCTGCTTTCTTAGGCATGTCCAGGGGTTTCATTGTGGGGAACAGAATAACGTCTCTGATGGAAACGGATTCTGTCAGCAGCATAACGAATCTGTCGATACCTACGCCCAGACCGCCTGTAGGAGGCATACCATATTCCAGAGCTGTCAGGAAGTCTTCGTCGATCATGTTTGCTTCGTCGTCGCCTGCTTCTCTCAGGTATTCCTGATATTCAAAACGATGACGCTGGTCGATGGGGTCATTCAGTTCGGAGTATGCGTTACCATATTCTCTACCAACGATAAACAGTTCGAAACGTTCTGTGAATTCCGGTTTATCGGGTTTTCTCTTTGTCAGAGGAGAAATTTCAACGGGGTAGTCAATGATGAATGTAGGCTGAATCAGGTTCTTTTCTACGAATTCTTCGAAGAACAGGTTCAGGATATCGCCTTTTACATGACGTTCTTCATATTCTACATGATGTTCGTCAGCGATTCTCTTAGCTTCTGCTGTATCAGCTACCTGATCGAAGTCTACACCGGAGAATTCTTTAACAGCGTCTACCATGGTCTTTCTTGCGAAAGGTTTGCCCAGATCCAGTTCGTGACCGCCGTAAACCACTTTTGTGGTACCCAGTACGTTCTGCGCAACGGTACGGAACATTTCTTCTGTGATGTCCATCATGCCGTTATAGTCTGTGTAAGCCTGATACAGTTCCATCAGGGTAAATTCTGGGTTATGACGAACGGAGATACCTTCGTTACGGAATACACGGCCGATTTCATACACACGTTCAAAACCGCCCACGATCAGACGTTTCAGAGGCAGTTCCAGAGCGATACGGCAGTACATGTCGATATCCAGTGTGTTATGGTGTGTGATGAAAGGTCTTGCGGAAGCGCCGCCAGGAATGGTCTGCAGTACAGGTGTTTCCACTTCCAGGAAGCCCTTGCCGTCCAGGAATTTACGGATTTCTGTGATGATGCGGGAACGTTTGATGAATGTGTCACGCACTTCGGGGTTCACGATCAGGTCCAGATATCTCTGACGGTAACGCAGTTCCTGGTCTTTCAGACCGTGGAATTTTTCGGGCAGTACCTGCAGGCTCTTGGACAGCAGTGTCACTTCTTTTGCGTGTACGGAAACTTCCCCTGTTTTTGTTTTGAATACGAAGCCTTTGATGCTGATCAGGTCGCCGATGTCGAATTTTTTGAATGCGGCATAAGCTTCGTCGCCGATGTCGTTACGGCTTACATAAGACTGGATGTTGCCGTTTCTGTCCTGGATGTTGCAGAAGGACGCTTTCCCCATGATACGTTTGCTCATGAGTCTGCCGGCAATGGCAACGTCTTTGCCTTCCAGTTCGTCGAAGTTGTCTTTGATTTCATCGCTGTGATGTGTTACTTCGCATTTTGTAATTTCAAAGGGGTCTTTGCCTTCAGCCTGAAGCTGTGCCAGCTTTTCCCGTCTGATTTTAATCTGTTCGCTCAGTTCCTGCTGTGTCATTTCCTGTGCAGGCTGGTTGTTCTGTTCTGCCACTTTGTTTTCCTCCGTTTCCGTGTTCTCTTATGCAAAAAATAAAAATTATTTCTGGATGTTCAGAATTTTAAATGCCACTTCGCCGTCGGGTGTATCTGCCATAACGGTTGCGCCAACTTTCTGACCCAGCAGAGCCATACCCAGAGGGGATTCGTTAGAGATTCTGCCGTTCATAGGGTCTGCTTCTGTGGAACCAACGATGGTGTATTCCATTTCTTCGTCAAATTCCACGTCCAGTACTGTTACTTTGGAGCCCAGGTTGACAACGTCCATTTTCAGTACGTCTTCGTCGATAACTTCCGCGTTGCGCAGCAGGTTTTCCAGCTGTATGATACGGCTTTCGATTTCGCCCTGTTCTTCTTTCGCAGCATCATATTCGGCATTTTCAGACAAGTCGCCCTGTCCTCTTGCTTCTTTGATTTTTTCTGCTACTTCTTTTCTGCGTACGGTTTTCAGGTTTTCCAGTTCCTGTTCCATTTTTTTCAGACCGTCATAGGTCATGACTACTTTTTTTGCTTCTGCCATTGCTTATTTCATCTCCTTGCGGGTTTTATCCAATTTTTCAAAAATAGGGATTTTCCTTGATATTACAAGGAAAAGGGAGGGCTTACCGAAATGCCCTCCGAAAATTCATTGATAAATTATATACTAAGGTAAGTAATTTTGTCAATGTTTTCTCCCGGGAAAATGCGATTTTATCCCTGTTTTTTCGGAATTTTTCGTCTTTTTCCGCCCAGAAGAAAACCAACGGGACACAACTGTCCCAAACCGGCTTTTGCCTCTGCCGCTTTTTCGGCGCCGGGCGCATCAAAATACGCCCGAAACATCTGGTTTTCACAATAAGTACGGGCTTCTGTCAGGGCACCTGCCTCCATCTCTTTTTGGTTGCCGAAGAAAAATCCGTCTGCCGCCAGCACATCGGCGCGACGCAGGGCAATACTCTCCGTAACGGTACCGTTGCCCACCAAATCCAGAAACACAGCCCCTTCCGCCAGAGCATAAGCCATGGCGCCGTTACCCTTCGCGCAGGAAAGGACCACATCCGCCTCCCGAAAAACGCCGTAGCCCACGGAGCTGAACACTTCCACCACCAGACCTCTTTCCTCCAAGAATCTCTCCTGCCATGACACGAAAAAAGGCTGACGGTCTGTGAGGATGCCCAGACGATTCACCCAGCCGGGCAAAGCTGCCAGTGCCGCTTCCGTTTCCCATTCGCCGCCGTCTGCCACCACGAAAGAAGCTCCTTCCTGTCGTTTGCCCATGGCTTCCAGCCCTGTGGCTGCGGCTTCTGCCCCGAATATGGGATAGAGTTTTCGTCCTGTGGCAAAGGGCAGGATATCCCCAGGCAAGTCTGCTGCCATAGGTGAAAGGGCAATCTTTGCTCCCCCATCTGCTGCCTGTTCCAGCAACTCTCTGGCTTTCTCCCGCCACGGAGGCAGAAAACAGCCGTCTCGGTCCGTCTGCAAGCACCAGCTGCCCTCCGCCGTTTCCACCCACGGGCAATACTTCAGCTGCCATTTCTCTGCCCAGCTTTCCGGCAGTTTCCCCACCCACTTGGGTCGATGCCGCTGGGATTTCTGCCGCAGACACGTGATATTGATGATTTCCATGGAAACGCCTCCTATATCGTTAATTTATAAACAATCTTTTTGCATTTTTTGTCATACAATCCTTTGCAATCCCCTGAAATCCGCCCCTGTTTTTCCTTGATTTTCCTCTTTTTTCCAGCCCTTTCGCAAACATGCGCCTCACCAATTTGACGATGTACCAACGAAAATACAATAATTTATTGTTTTTTCTTTTTTCTGTACACAACAATTTCGTGATTTTTTTGCTCGTTTTTTCCTGTTTTCTCCTTTTTTCGGAATTTTTTATGGTTAAATTGCACAAATTCACAGCCGAATGTCAAACAAATTGACTTTTTTTGTTTTCTTTTTGGTAATTTCTTGACAGTGTATGCAGAATACATTATCATGAAATTACAGTTATTACGGGGACATTTTATTTATATGAAAGGAGTTTTTCCATGAACACAAAAATTATGAAAACCATGGACGGGAATGAAGCGGCTGCTTATATCTCTTACGCATTTACAGAAGTCGCTACCATTTATCCCATTACCCCTTCTTCTCCCATGGCGGAACACGTTGACAGCTGGTCCGCAAACGGCAAGAAGAACATCTTCGGTCAGACAGTACGTCTGGTAGAAATGGAATCCGAAGCAGGTGCCGCAGGTGCTATGCACGGCGCACTGGAAGCTGGTACACTGACAACCACATACACAGCTTCTCAGGGTCTGCTGCTGATGATCCCCGGCATTTACCGTATTGCCGGTCAGCTCAAACCCGGCGTATTCCATGTAAGCTCCAGAACCGTTGGTACACATGCTTTCTCCATCTTCGGCGACCATTCCGACGTTATGGCTTGTCGTCAGATCGGTGTAGCAATGCTGTCCTCCGCTTCCGTACAGGAAGTTATGGATCTGGGCGGTGTGGCACACCTTTCCGCTATCAAAGGCAGCGTACCTTTCATGCATTTCTTCGATGGTTTCCGTACTTCTCACGAACTGCAGAAAATCGAAGTCATGGACTACGAAGATATCGCAAAACTGCTGGATGAAGACGCACTGCGTAAATTCCGCAAAAACGCCCTGAACCCTGAACATCCCGTACAGCGTTCTACCGTACAGAACCCTGACGTATTCTTCCAGAACAGAGAAGCACAGACACCTTTCTATACACGTCTGCCTGAAATCGTGGAAAACTACATGCACGAAATCAACAAAATCACAGGCAGAAATTATCAGCTGTTCAACTACTTCGGTGCACCCGATGCAGAACACGTTCTGATCGCTATGGGCTCCATCACCGGCGCAGCACAGGAAGTTGTAGAATATCTGACAGCAAAAGGCGAAAAGGTTGGTTTCCTGCAGGTTCACCTGTACCGTCCTTTCTCCCTGAAACATTTCCTGGGCGCACTGCCTGAAACAGCAAAAATCGTTACCGTTCTGGACAGAACAAAAGAACCCGGCGCACTGGGCGAACCTCTGTATCAGGATGTATGTTCCGCACTGACAGAAGCAGGCAGAACTCCTCTGGTACTGGCAGGCAGATACGGTCTGTCCTCCAAAGACGTAACACCTGCACAGGTTGTTGCTGTTTTTGACAACATGAAAGGCGAAAAGAAAAACCACTTCACCGTTGGTATCATTGACGACGTTTCCATGACATCCATCGAAGTTGGCGCAGAACCCGAAGTAACAGACGCAAGCACCATCGCATGCAAATTCTGGGGTCTGGGCTCCGACGGTACTGTTGGCGCAAACAAAAACTCCATCAAGATCATCGGTGACCATACAGATAAATACGCACAGGCATACTTTGAATATGACACCAAAAAATCCGGCGGTATCACAAAATCTCACCTGCGTTTCGGTGATGTGCCTATCCGCTCCAGCTATCTGGTATTCAAAGCAGACTTTGTGGCATGCCACAACCAGTCCTACATCTCCAAATATGACATCGTTTCCGAAATCAAACCCGGCGGTACTTTCCTGCTGAACTGCGGCTGGAAAGGCGAAGAACTGGAAAAACACCTGCCTGCTGAAGTAAAACGTTACATCGCAAACAACAACATCAATTTCTATACCATCGACGCCGTTGAAATCTGCCGTGAAATCGGTCTGGGCAACAGAACCAACTCCGTTCTCCAGTCCGCATTCTTCAAACTGGCAAACATCATCCCCGTTGATGACGCCGTTGGCTACATGAAAGCAGCCATCGAAAAATCTTACGGCAAAAAAGGCGAAAAAGTCGTTAACATGAACTATGCCGCTGTAGACGCAGGTCTGACAGGTCTGGTGAAGATCGACGTTCCCGAAAGCTGGAAAGACGCAAAAGACGTAGACAAAGAAGAAATCAAACGCGTTCTGCCTGAATACGTTGAAAAACTGCTGGTTCCCATGAACGCACTGAAAGGCGACTTGCTGCCCGTATCCGTATTCGTTGGCAGAGAAGACGGTACCGTACCTCTGGGTACTTCCGCTTACGAAAAACGCGGTGTTGCCATCGACGTTCCCGAATGGGATGCAACAAAATGTATCCAGTGTAACCAGTGTTCTTACGTATGCCCTCACGCATGTATCCGTCCTTTCCTGCTGACAGAAGAAGAAGCGAAGAACGCACCCGAAGGCTATGTAACAGAACCCGCAAAAGGCGCTGGCGAAATCGCGCAGTATCGTTTCCGCATCCAGGTTGACCCTCTGGACTGCCAGGGCTGTGGTGTCTGCGTAACAGCATGTCCCGCAAAAGAAAAAGCGCTGGTAATGAAACCTCTGGATACTCAGATGCACGAACAGCCTAACTGGGACTTCTCTCTGGCTCTGTCCGATAAGAAGAACCCTATGGACAAATACAGCGTAAAAGGCTCTCAGTTCGAACAGCCTCTGCTGGAATTCTCCGGCGCATGTGCAGGCTGCGGCGAAACAGCTTACGCAAAACTGATGACACAGCTTTACGGCGACCGTATGTATCTGGCAAACGCTACAGGCTGTACACAGGCTTGGGGCGCTGCTGCACCTTGCGTACCTTACACAACAAACAAAGAAGGCTGGGGTCCCGCATGGAGCAACTCCCTGTTTGAAAATAACGCAGAATTCTCTCTGGGTATGGTTCTGGCAGTAGAACAGCAGAGAGAACGCGTAACCATGAAGCTGAAAGAACTGCTGGCTCTCACCGACGATGCAGATCTGAAAGCAGCAGCTGACGTATGGCTGGCTAACTACGATGACGGTCACAGAAGCAAAGAAGACACCAAAGCTCTGCTGGCAGCTCTGGAAAAAGTTTCCGTAAGCGGTGAAGCAGCAGATCTGAAAGCCTTCATCATGGACAACAAAGAACACCTGACTAAGAAATCCATGTGGATGTACGGCGGCGACGGCTGGGCATACGACATCGGTTACGGCGGTCTGGATCACGTACTGGCTTCCGGCGCAGACGTAAACGTACTGGTGGTTGACACAGAAGTTTACTCCAACACAGGCGGTCAGTCCTCTAAAGCAACACCTATCGGCGCTGTGGCACAGTTCGCAGCAGGCGGTAAAGCAACAGTGAAGAAAGACCTGGGTATGCTGGCAATGAGCTACGGCTACATCTACGTTGCACAGGTTGCTCTGGGCGCAAACCCTGCACAGCTGATCAAAGCCCTGAAAGAAGCAGAAGCTTACAAAGGTCCTTCCCTGATCATCGCTTATGCGCCTTGTATCAACCACGGTATCTCCAAAGGCATGGCAAACGCACAGCTGGAAGCAAAACTGGCAGTGGATGCTGGCTACTGGTTCCTGTACCGTTACAACCCCGATCTGAAGAAAGAAGGCAAGAATCCTTTCATCCTGGATTCCAAAGAACCTTCCATGGATTACAACGACTTCATCATGGGCGAAGTTCGTTACGCTTCCCTGGTTCGCACCTTCCCCGAAACAGCAAAAGTGCTGCTGAAAGAAGCTGCTGACAAGGCGAAAGAAAAATACGAAGCATACAAGAAGCTTGCAGAACAATAACCCCGTAACATACTGTTTGCAGGCAGCAAAAAAACCTGGCGAGTCAGCCGGCAAAACCGGCTGAACCTCGCCCCCTTGCAAACAGATGGGCTTTCGGCAAGGCTCCATGAATATTTGTGATAGACTCTGGGAAAAAGAGGTCATGTCCATTGGGGGCTTCATCAGAAGAAAATTTTCTTCTGATGACAGCCGCCGCAGTTTCCCTTAAGAAATCAAAAACCAATGTTTTCTTAAGGGAAGCCTGCTGGACATGCCTCTTTTTCTATTATGTAAAAATTCCATATTTTTCCATTGTATGAATATCCATACATCATTTTCGTCAATTGTAAAAAAAGTACAAAAAAATACGCATTCTTTTGGCGAAAATCCTTGTCAAGGTTTTCGTGTATCTTTATAATAAGGAACGGATAAAAATACAATGAGAAAATCATAAAAATAGGAAAGGAGTGTTTACATTGACGAGCCAAAAGAAAAAAATGCCTCTGGCTTTCTGGATCTTCCTTGGTCTGATCATCGGTATCGTGGCAGGTCTGCTGCTGATGAACGCAAACCTGTTCGGCATGACCGGCGTTGACTTCGCGAAAGCTTATATCCAGCCCTGGGGTACCATTTTCCTGAACCTGCTGAAATTCATCGTCGTGCCCATTGTGATGTTCTCCATTGCGGCCGGCGTCATCTCCATGAAGGACATTCGCCGTGTAGGCGCCATCGGCGGCAAAACACTGATTTATTACATGTGCACCACCGCTTTTGCCGTAACACTGGCACTGATTCTGGCAACTCTGTCCAAAGGTATGTTCGTTGTGCTGGACCCTTCCGGTGCTTCCTATACCCCTGCAGAAGCCCAGAGTGTTATGGATACTATCGTAAACATCTTCCCCTCCAACTTTGTGAAGCCCATGGCTGAGGCTTCCATGCTGCAGGTCATCGTCATTGCCCTGTTCGTGGGCTTCGGTATCCTGCTGGCTGGGGAAAAAGGCATCCTTGCCGGTCAGGTGGTAGAAAGCTTCAATGAAGTGTTCCTGAAAGTCATGGACTTCATCATCAAGCTGTCCCCCATCGGCGTTGCCTGCCTGATCTGTCCCGTTGTAGCAGAAAACGGTCCCATGCTGCTGACAAACCTCATCATGGTACTGGCTGTGGCATATGCAGGCTACATCGTACACATGGTTGTGGTATATTCCTTCACCATCAAAACACTGGGCGGCGTTTCTCCTCTGAAATTCTTTAAGGAAATGATGCCCGCTATGATGATGGCATTCTCCTCCGCTTCCTCCGTAGGTACACTGCCCTTCACCATGGAAGCTGCAGAAAGACTGGGCGCCCGCAGAGAAGTAGCTGGTTTCGTACTGCCTCTGGGCAGCACCATCAACATGGACGGTACTGCCATCTATCAGGGTGTTTGTGCCGTATTCATCGCCGCTTGTTACGGCGTTGACCTGACACTGGGTCAGATGATTACCATTGTACTGACAGCCACACTGGCTTCCATCGGTACAGCTGGTGTTCCCGGCGCTGGTCTGGTTATGCTGGCAATGGTACTGGAAAGCGTTGGTCTGCCTGTAGCTGGTATCGGTCTGGTTGTTGGCTTTGACCGTATCTTCGACATGGGTCGTACCACCGTTAACATCACCGGTGACGCTGCCTGCGCTACCATCGTTTCCAAACTGGACGACAAGCGCAATGCCAAACTGGCTGCAAAAGCAAAAGCATAAAAAACGAAATATCTTTGGGGGCATCTTCATAAAAAAACAAAGAAAGCCAAAATCCTTATTATGAACTGAACCCAAAAAGTTAGACAATATTTTCAAATTAAAATTGTTTAAGAAGCCAGAAGGGCTTGTTGTCTGTAAATTGCAGGTGGCAAGCCCTTTAACTTTGCTTTGATTCGATGGTTATTAT
>NZ_JADCKK010000160.1:0-1017 GCF_014982935.1 Anaerotignum lactatifermentans
AAATCTCCGGATCGATGGCTGTTTGCGCCTCCCCGAAGCTTTTCGCAGCTTACCACGTCTTTCATCGGCTCCCAGTGCCAAGGCATTCACCCTGTGCTCTTTCTTGCTTGACCTTCTTGCAACACAAACTTGCGTTTGTGTCGGTTCTAAAAACAATAGCTCTTGTTCTTGGAATGATCATTTATAGCGAAATAAAATGTTGATTGCTTTACTACATTTTATTTTTCAATAAATTTCTCGATTTTATTGACTCTTGTTTGTCTTGTATTCAGTTTTCAAGGTGCATTCTTTCTTTTTTTGAAGGACTGTATCCTTCAAAACCAAACAGCAAAAACAATTCAACCTATACTCCATAGAAAGGAGGTGATCCAGCCGCACCTTCCGATACGGCTACCTTGTTACGACTTCACCCCAGTCACTGGCTTCACCTTCGGCGGCTCCTTCCTTACGGTTAGGTCACCGACTTCGGGTGCTTCCAACTCCCATGGTGTGACGGGCGGTGTGTACAAGGCCCGGGAACGTATTCACCGCGACATGCTGATTCGCGATTACTAGCGATTCCAGCTTCATGTAGTCGAGTTGCAGACTACAATCCGAACTGGGACTGGGTTTTTGTGATTTGCTTAACGTCGCCGTCTTGCGTCACTTTGTTACCAGCCATTGTAGCACGTGTGTAGCCCAAGACATAAGGGGCATGATGATTTGACGTCATCCCCACCTTCCTCCGTGTTATCCACGGCAGTCTCTCCAGAGTGCCCAACTGAATGATGGCTACTGAAGATAAGGGTTGCGCTCGTTGCGGGACTTAACCCAACATCTCACGACACGAGCTGACGACAACCATGCACCACCTGTCACCGATGCTCCGAAGAGAAGTCCTATCTCTAGGACGGTCATCGGGATGTCAAGCCTTGGTAAGGTTCTTCGCGTTGCTTCGAATTAAACCACATGCTCCACCGCTTGTGCGGGCCCCCGTCAATTCCTTTGAGTTTCAACCTTGCGGTCGTACTCCCCAGG
>NZ_JADCKK010000161.1:0-1000 GCF_014982935.1 Anaerotignum lactatifermentans
ACCCTTTGGGCGCAAAACAGGTTTTGCGCAAGGAAAAGTTTCATTTTTCGGTTAATAAGCAAGACTTCCGCAAAATGAAATTTTGCGGCAATCAAGTTTAGGTCAAGCCTTTTTAAAGGCTTGCGGAGTGTGAGGCAGAGCCTCACGGTTTGAAAACGAAAGGAGATTCAATCACAATGAAAATTGTTGTATGTATCAAACAGGTACCTGATACCGTAGAAGTTAAAATCGATCCTAAAACTGGCACACTGGTTCGTGACGGCGTTCCTTCCATCATCAACCACGACGACAAAACTGGTATCGAAGCTGCACTGACAATCCGTGAACAGGTTGGCGGCACAGTAACAGTTGTATCCATGGGTCCCCCTCAGGCAGACGTTGCTCTGAGAGAAGCACTGGCTATGGGCTGTGACGAAGCTATCCTGGTTTCCGGCAGAGAATTCGGTGGTTCCGATACATATGCTACATCCGGTATCCTGGCAGCAGCTTTGAAACAGCTGGACTACGATCTGATCATCACAGGTCGTCAGGCTATCGATGGTGACACAGCTCAGGTTGGTCCCCAGATCGCTGAAAAACTGCACCTGCCTCAGGTTTCTTACGTAGAAGAAATCGTAGAAGCAGCAGAAGACCACGTAGTTGTTAAGAGACAGTTCGAAGATGGCTACCACATCGTAAAAGTAAAAACACCTTGCCTGCTGACAGCAATCGCTGAACTGGCAGAACCCAGATACATGTCCGTAGGCGGCGTATTCGACGCTTACCAGAAAGAAATCAAAATCTTTGACTTCAACCTGCTGAAAGACGATCTGGAACTGGATATGATCGGTCTGAAAGGTTCCCCCACAAACGTATACAAATCCTTCACAAAAGAACTGAAGGGTGCTGGTACAGTCCTGAAAGATCTGACAGCAGAACAGGCTGTAGAAGCAATCGTGAAGAAACTGGAAGAAAAATTCATCATCTAATAATGGTTTGCTAAAGCAAACCACCGATGAAA
>NZ_JADCKK010000017.1:0-52033 GCF_014982935.1 Anaerotignum lactatifermentans
AAGGGTAGCAGATAATCATACCACCAAGGCTTGAACGAAGTGAAAGCCAGCGTCATTTAGGCGCTGGCTCTTAATAAGCCCTTATAGGGCTAGTGCAAACCACGTCTTTTAGGCGTGGTTATGATTTCCATCAAAACCTTATTTTATAGGGATTTTTCCCTAGATAAAAGGGGATTGTTTCGTTGATTCGAAAGAAAAACTATGGTAAAATAATATCAGAAATATTTGATTTATTGGTATATCATTCTATGATATGCGGCACAAAGGAAAGAAAACATTGGGGAGAGAGTGACTATGGATCAGAAAAAGGCGCTGCATGTGCTGGCGTATGAACACATCAAAAACATGGTATTGGAAGGCAAAATGGAGTATGGTGAAATCTATTCGGAAACCAAGATTGCCAAGGAAATTGGGATTTCCCGTACACCTGTCAGAGATGCCATACAATATCTTTCTCAGGAAAAATACATTGACATTTTGCCAAACAAGGGATTTTGCCTGCATAAAATGGGCATACAGGACTTTGTGGATACCAATCAGATTCGTACAGCCATTGAGGGATATTGCGGCAGAGAAATTGCCCAGAAGGCGCATTTGGAAGAAACAAAGGAAACTTTTGACCTGCTGGAATCTTTTTTGAAACAGCAAAAGGAAGCGTTGGAACAGGAGTCAGTGACAGCGTTTTTTGAAGCGGATATGCAGTTCCATATTCAATTGGTCAGCCATATTGCCAATCGGGAACTGAACAACCTTTTTGGCACTTATATGTATCGTATGCGTAATCTGGCGCTGCATTCACTGCATGTACCGGGACGTATGGAAAAGACATATCAGGAGCATTTGGAAATTTTTGAAAACATGAAACAGGGCAATATGATCCAGACTTATGAAAGCATTGTGTATCATATGGAAAGCCCCAGAAATATCAGTATAGACGAAGATTAAAAAAGCAGGTATTCCCAAAAGGGAATACCTGCTTTTTATATAGAAGAGATGTTTTAATCAAAAAATAATTACATGAAGAAGCTTAGTACAAGTACCTCAATGACACCTACAGCCCATGCAATGGTGGAGGTTACAGACCATGTGATCAACTGGTCTTTTGCTTCTTTGACACCCAGTGTACGGTTTACAACCCAGAAATAACTATCGTTGAAGTAACCGAAGAACAGGGAGCCTACGCAGCAGGCGATGCTGCCCAGCAGAGGGCTGACACCGGAAGCGACGATGATAGGAGCAGAGATACTTGCTGCTGTTGTCATTGCAACTGTACCGGAGCCCTGAATGAAACGCATCAGTGTGGAGATGATCAGAGGCAGGATGATGATGGGGATAGCTGTCTGAGACAGACCTTCCGCAATGTAAGTGCCCAGACCAGAGTCTTTGATGATCTGACCCAGGGCACCGCCGCCGCCAGTAACCAGCATGATGATACCAGCAGACATCATACCTTTTTCCATTTCAGACAGTGCTGTGTGACGATCCAGATTTCTGCCCAGACCGAAAATAGCAACCAAAAGACCCAGACCAATGGCTACGATGGGCTGACCCAGGAAGATCAGGATTTCCATGGGACCTGTTGTTTTGCCCAAAGCAGAAGCGATGGTGTTGATCAGAATCAGTACAATGGGAACGATCAGGGGCAGGAAGGACTGCAGTGTGCTAGGCAGACCTTCTTCTTCCATTTTGAATGTGTCTTCATATGTAGGTTCCTGATAAGGCATAGATACAAATTCGCCGTCTTCATTGGGAATCTGATAGTATTTTTTTGCTCAGGTACAATCTAGCATAAGCAATACATGCGATTGCCATGGGGATTGCCAACACGATGGTCATCAGAATGAATTTACCAACGTCAACGCCAAAGATACCGCATACGCCCAGAGGACCGGGAGTAGGAGGAACCAGAGAGTGGGTAATTACCAGACCAGCTGCCAGTGCAACACCCAGCCCGATGACAGATTTTTTCGTTGCTTTGGAAATCGCTTTTGCGATGGGGGAAAGTACCACAAACCCGGAGTCGCAGAAGATGGGGATGGATACCAGGAAGCCTGTCAGAGCCAGGGCTTCTTCTTCTCTCTTTTTGCCAAAGAGTTTCAGGAAGGTGAATGCCATTCGCTTGGCAGCCCCCGTTACTTCAAATATCTGCCCCATCATGACACCGAAGCCGATGATGATACCAATGCTGCCCAGTGTACCGCCAAAGCCAGTGGTGATGGAATTGATGATGCCAAATGTTTTTCCGTCGTCTAATGTGATGTTTGTCAAAGGCATGCCGCCGACAACACCAACGATGATGGTAGAGATGATCAGTGCCAAAAATGCCTGTACTTTTGTTTTCAGTACCAAGAAAATCAGTACGATAATACCAATGGCAAGACCTAATAACATTCTGTCGCCGCTTAATCCGCCGATCATTGTCATAACCTCCCTTAAATAAATACGTGATTATTTGGTGAAATAAGGTGCATATTTTGCTGCCAGCAGAATGGCTTCGATCATGCTGACTGCGCTTACTTTCCCAGTGCCGGCAATATCAAAGGCTGTGCCGTGGTCTACGGAAGTACGCAGGATGGGCATGCCGTTTGTGATGGCAATGGTTTTTTCGAAGTCCAGAGTTTTGGTGGCGATATGTCCCTGGTCGTGGTAGAGGGATAATACGCTGTTGTATTTGCCGATGGCAGCCTGATGGAATACGGAGTCTGCGCCAATGGGACCTACAACAGGGTAGCCTTCTGCCTGCAATTCTTCTACGGCAGGGATGATTTCGTTCACTTCTTCCCAACCGAACAGACCATGTTCCCCGCTGTGAGGGTTCAGACCGGCAATAGCCATGGTGCCATCCTGTACGCCCAGTTTCCGCAGAGCTTCCAGGCAGCGTTTTACATAGTCTTTGATTCTGTCTTTTTTGATCATGTCCAGCATATCCCGCAGGGAAACGTGTCTGGTCAGGAAGAAAACACGCATGCCGTTTGTTTCAAACATGGTCAAAGGATCTTCTGTGTTTGTCAGTGCGCCGAAAATTTCAGTGTGACCGATGAAGTTGATGTTTCCGGCTCTCAGAGATTCTTTGTTGATGGGTGTTGTAGCAACGGCATCCACTCTGCCAGCATTGGCAAGGGCAATGGATTTTTCAATATAAGCAAAGGTCGCCTGACCGCACATGCCGTTGACTTTGCCGTATTCGAATTTTGTCATATCTACGTTGTCCAAATCAATGAGGTTCAGAACGCTGGGGCGGAAATCGCCGTCTTCGGGTTCTGTGATCACATGAACGGTAATATCTGCACCAGTGATTTCGATGGCTTTGTCGATGATTTTTTTATCGCCAATGACAACGCATTCAGCGGCATTGAAAACTTCCTGGGATGCAATAGATTTTACGACAATTTCGGGACCAACGCCCGCAGGATCTCCAAGAGGGATCGCAATTCTAGGTTTTTTATTCATGGAAATTCCTCTCTTTCCGTTTGTTTTTTCTTTAAATGTAAAGTTTTTCTTTCAGATAGGTAATGCAGCGATTGATGGCATCCCGTTCGCCCTGACTGCCGCCTTTTGTGATGATATGGATGCCTGCGAATGGACCTGTCAGGAATTGACCGTAGGCAGCCAAAGGCAATACTTCGTCAGACAGGGATAAGCCGGCAGTCTGGAATTTTTTGCAGACAGCTACAGTTACATCGCCGCCGCTGGTATACAGACCTTTATATTCCGGCTGTGCTTGGAAGATGCCATAAGCGATTTCCGCGAAAGCGGAGTTGATCTTATCGGTCACATCATCCATGGAGCAATGATATTTTTCCATATAAGGCTGGAAATCAATGCGGTTTTCGGGATAGATGCCGTCACCGGTTACAGTAGAAACGGTATTAAGGTGACTGACTTCCAGAATTTCATGGATCACCCGCTGAATTTCTGCGCTGCGCTGTTCTTCGCTTTCCAAAAGTTCTCTTGTTTTCACAAAGAAGTTATGGATGCGCTGAGACAGCCACAGTTCTTCCATCTGTGCTTTTGTATTGGGATTCACGCTGCCGACAACAGCCAGAATCCGGTTTTTCTCTTTTTTCTGAGTGGGTGTGATGAGTTTTCTGGATAATGTTGCGGTGAAAACGCCGGGGTCAACAGCGACGATTTTCAGCTTGCTGGTGATGGCAGCATCGGCAATCAAATCCAGATCTTCCTGGGTGACACAGTCAACCACCAGAATCCGGCAGCCTTCTGCCACGTGAGCTTTCATCACATCTGCCAGATAATGTTTGCCATGCATCAGGTCTTTCATGAGAATGGATGCTGTTTTGTATTTGCTTTGCTCCTGAAACAGCACTGCCGGTTCTGAAACTTTGACAGGTGTTTTGGGGTCAATGGCGATATCTGTTTTATGCAGAGGCAGACCATTGACCAGCATATAGCCGCCGACAACGATTCTGCCGGAAGCAGGGAAGCAGGGCGCAACAATGGCGATATAATCCTCTCCCAGACAATCCAGCATGGCATCGGTTTCACTGCCCAGATTGCCCCGTAATGTGCTGTCGATGCGGTTGGAGTATACTTTGACAGCATCATCTTTCAGGAGGCTGCAAATATTGTATACCCGTTCATAGGCAACTTCCGGAGCAACACCGCGGCTGTCGGTGGGATAGATCACACAGTCACAGTCTTCCAATGCCTGCAAATCCATGCTTTCTGTATTCATGACCGTATAGACCTGATAATTCATTTTTTTCAAAAGAACGCCGGTGGCATTTCCGCCGGTTAAGTCATCTGCGATTACAACACATTGTGGCATGGGAATCTCCTTTCCTTGACATGATTTCTGTCAGTTGGTTTCTTTTGTATGTCAGATTTTGCGGAAAGAAAGGGGACCTTGCTTGGATTCGATTTCCCAAGCCATTCTTGCGCTTTCTTCCAGTTCTTCCAGGCAATAGAAGGCATCCAGCAGATTTTTGCCCCCTACGATGGGTCCGTGATTTTCCAGCAAGAATCCGTCACTGCCGGAAACACACTGGCGGAAAGCGGAAAACAGTTCTTCAGAGCCGGGCTTTCCGTAAGGGACCAGTCCCACTGTACCTAATTTCATTTTCAGGTAAGGGGTGTACTGGGGGATGCAGTCTGTGCGGTTTTCATGTACGGCACAAGACCAAAGGGTTGCGTAAAAGCTGTGTGTATGAATGACAGCCTGGATGTCCTCGCTTTTTTCATACATCATTTTGTGCAGCGGAAATTCCTTGCTGGGCTTTGGACCGGAAATCCATTCTCCATCCAAAGTAAGTACGGAGAAATCTTCTTCTTTCAAAGTACCAAAGCAGGTTCCGCTGCCGGTGATATAAATACGATCCTTCTCTTTAAAGCTCATGTTTGCAGAGGAGCCGGTGGCTTTTCCCCTTTCAAACAAGCTGTGTGCAATCCATACTGCGGTTTTCAGATTTTCCATTTGTTCACTTCCTTGTCATTTGTAATGCACGGGCAAAGAAATCTGTCTGACCAAAGTTGCCGGATTTGAGAACAATACGGATGTTTTCATTGGACAGTGGCGCCATGATCGGCACACCCGGCGCGATGCTTTCCCCAATTTCAAAGCAATGATAGCCCAATTTTTTCGCAACGGCACTGGAGGTTTCCCCGCCAGCAACGATGATTCTTGTATATCCGTTTGCAACGGCACGTTCCGCAACGGCAGCAGTCAGACCTTCCAGCAGAGCGGCAATTTTGTCTTTGCCTACTTTCTGGATTTCTGCCACGTTTTCTGCCTGATCGGAACTGTAGAGCAGCACTTCTTCGTCAGCGTGTGTTTTTACAAAATCCCATACAGTGTCTACAGTTTCTTTTCCAGACAATACAGCCATGGGATCGATTTTATATGAAGCATATCCTTTTGTCTGGAAGTCAGCGATCTGTTCCAGTGTTGCTTTGGAGCAGCTGCCAGCCAAAACAATGCCTTTGCCGTCTACACTGTTTTCCATGCTGTCTTTGGCAGTCTGTGCCTGCTGATATTTCGCAGCCAGAGGTGCCAGAATACCGCTGCCGCCTGTCAGAACAGTCAGGTCACCGAAAACTTCAGCGATTTTGGTGCCATTTTCGTCGTTAACATAGTCGGGTACGATGTAGAAATGTTCTTTATCTTTGCCGAACTCATCCACAACAGCCAGAATTTCTTCTTTGCTTTTTGCCAGCAGTTCGGTGTTTACGTTCAATGTCTGATATTTTCCCTGAGGGTCCATGAGTTTTGCAATTTCAGATTCCCACATGGGTGTCAGGGGATGGTTTTTCATGTGTGTTTCGCTCAGAGGCACACCGTCTACATAAAGGATACCGTTTTCTACAGTCCGTTTATTGACGGGAAGAGCAGGGCACAAAATGGTGTATTTTTCACCGAAAGCTTCCAGCATGGCATCTACCACAGGACCGATATTGCCTTCTTTTGTGGAGTCAAATGTGGAGCAGTATTTGAAATACAAGTGCTGCGCACCCTGTTCTTTCAGCCAGGTAAAAGCAGCCATGCTATCTGCTACAGCACTTTTTGTTTCCTGTGTTCTGCTTTTCAGAGCAATGACAACTGCCTGACAGGGCGGAATTTCCCCATCGGGTTTTCCGTTGAACAAAATGGTTTTCATACCTTTGCTCATAAGGAAAGAGGCAGCGTCGCTGGCGCCTGTGAAGTCATCGGCAACACAGCCGATCAAAATATCCTGTTTCATATCATCCCTCCTGTTCGATTTCTGCGACAATCTTTTTCAGCAGGTCAATGGAGCGTTCTGCGCCTTCCCGGACGTCGCCGTCAAAGGCTTCTGTGCAGATAGCACCCTGATAACCGCTGCGGATGACAGGTGTCAGCAGTTTTTTGTAATAGTCATAAAGGGCATCGGAAGGATATCTGCGTTCTGCGCCCATACGTTCCGCAATGTGGATATGATGCACATAGGGCAGAGCGTATTCCAGTTCCTGAATGTCTTCCTGTTCCATAGCCATATGGTAAATATCGAATACGATTTTCAAGTTGGGGCGGTTGATTTTTTTTACCAAATCTGCGCCTTCCCGAATTCTCAGACCAAATGCGCTTTCGGTATGATTCAGAGATTCATACATGACGATGATGCCATAAGGTGCAGCCACATCTGCAAACATGGTCATGAATGCTTCTGTTTCTTTCCATGCTTTTTCCAGATCGTCGCCTTCCTGAAATTTTCTGGATTTGGGGGAGCCGATGCCAATGGCAGAAATATGTAATTGGCTGCCGCGTTTACAGAGAAGTTCTGCATAAGCTTTGGCTTTTTCCAGATCATAACCTTCCCCGGTGATAACAATGTCCGGTGTCAGAGCTGCATTGAAGCCGCAGCATTTGACACTGCAGTTTTCCAGAATGGTTTTCAGTGCATCGAATTCTTCGTCTGTCATTTGAGAAATCTGGTTGCCGGGCAGTTCGATGTAATCGAAGCCCAGAGCCTGTAAAATGCTGTAATTGTCAATGGTGGTGCCACATCCGTATTTCATGACAGGACCTCCTTAAGCGTTGACTTTTTTCACTTCTACGCCTGCCAGTTTTTCGAAGTACTGAACGATGCCTGCATGGTCTTCATCAAAGTGACCTGTTACTTTCAGGTACTGCATGATTTCGAAGATCTGGCTTGTCAGAGGCATGGGTACGTTGATGGAATGCGCAGTTGCCATAACGTTTTTGATGTCTTTGTGGTTGATGGAGATTTTGCCGCCGGGTTTGAAGTTGCGTTCGATCATCATGGGCACTTTTGCGTCCAGAATAACGCTGCCAGCCAGACCGCCGCGGATTGCCTGATATACTTTTTCAGGGTCAGCGCCTGCTTTGCTGCACAGTACAAATGCTTCGGAAACAGCTGCGATGGTCAGGTTTACGATAACCTGGTTTGTCAGTTTGGTAACGGAACCGCTGCCGCTTTTGCCGATGAGCAGTGCGGAAGCGCCCATGGCGTCAAAATAGGGTTTCAGTTTTTCGAAATCAGCTTCGTTGCCGCCTGCCATAAATGCCAGTGTACCGTCGATTGCTTTGGGTTCACCGCCGCTGACAGGAGAATCTACAAAGCCAATCTGCGTTGCTGCCAGTTTTTCTGCGCATGTGCAGGATTCTGTAGGTGTTACAGAGCTCATGTCACATACAACAGTGCCGGGTTTCAAATAGCCTGCCAGACCGTTTTCGCCAAAGAGTACATCCTGAACGATGGCGCCGTTAGGCAGAATCATCAGAACGATGTCACATTCTTTCCCGATGGTTTCGTAATCGCCTTCTTTTGCGCCGCCAGCAACCAGTTCTGCAACGGCATCTTTGTTCAGGTCGTTTACATACAGTTCACATCCGGCTTTCAATAAGTTTTTCGCCATGGGTTTGCCCATGATGCCAAGTCCGATAAATCCAGCTTTCATAATCGCATCTCTCCTTTGTTTGTTTTGCGTTTGTTTTATCATAGAATCAAGTCGTTTTTATACACTCATTATATTAAATACCGGTATACCGGTCGATGACGTTTTGTAATTTCTACATAATACATATAGAAAAAGGAAAATTTTTGTTCATTATTTTCTTTGTGTGTTTTGTGGGAGGAGTTTATTTGTGATGTGTCCATCCTGTGAGGTTATGATAAGGGGTGGACAATTGTCTGTATTATATGAACTGGACAAAAAATGGCTGGGTATTTTGTCATTGGTTTGAAAGCATATAAAAGATACAAAACGGCTGCGCAAGATTTTCTTTGAAAATTTATACAATTTTTGTACCAATATGTACCTGACATAATAAAATACGTCCGTGTCATACTAACATTGCAACACCAAACAAACAGTTTTTTTGAAGGAGGTTTTTAACCATGAGCAACACATCTTCTACAAGCAACAAAGTAAACGTACCTGAGGCAAGAGCCGCTTTGGAACAGTTCAAATATGAAGTGGCAAATGAAATCGGCGTGCCTCTGAAAAAAGGTTATAACGGCGATCTGACATCCGCGCAGAACGGCTATGTAGGCGGCTATATGGTAAAGAAAATGATCGAAGCACAGGAAAAAATGATGGCTGAAAAGAAAAACAGCTAAGCATTCCGGCATAAAGCAATCGCAGAAAAAGAACCCCTTTTTGGAAAGATGATCTCTCCAAAAGGGGGTTTTTCTTTTGATAGGAATTACGCAAGAGAAAATTTCAAATTTCATATAGATTTTTTTAGTTTATACAAAGATTTTAAGAATGAATATTATGGAAGGTTGCCTTTTTGATTTCGAAAACAGGCGGAAACAGGGAAAAACGCAAGAGTGGACAAATGTTTTTCTGTAGGGAAATTGAAAAATCATCTTTAACAAAGAACGGAATTTCTGTGGCATTTCTTTAAGAAAAAATAACAGGAGCTAGATGGTAGTGCTTTTTGTGAGATTTTATACTGTCAGTGTATGAGAAATCAGTTCTCATCATAAAAAAGCAAACGATCAAAAAGGAGAATGAAGTATGAAATTTAAAAAACTTTTGACCACAGCAATGGCTGCTGCTCTGGCAGTATCTGCATTTGCAGGCTGCGGCGCACAGGCGGAAGAAAGCACAGAAACTGCGCAGACTGCGGAAAGCACAGGCGAATATGCGGACACCATCACACTGGTATGGTATCCCAATGAATCTGCAGAAGATTATGACGTTGCCCGCAGCGAATATGCTCGTCTGATCGAAGAAGCAACTGGCAAGAAAGTAGAACAGAAACTGACAACAGACTATGCCATCGCCATTGAATCTCTGGCAAACGGCACTGCTCAGATCTGTTTCATGGGCGCACAGGGTTACATAGAAGCCAAAAACGCCAATGATGCCATTGAGCCCCTGTTTGTAAACTCCGGTGCTTCTGGCACATTGGATGATGCAAAATACTACAGCTTCCTGGCAGTTAACAAAGGGGACGAAGGAGAATATGCAGACGGTGACAGCTACAGCATCGACAATATCGCAGGCAAACGCATGTCTTTTGTTTCCAATAGCTCCACATCCGGTTTCAAAGTACCCACAAACTCCATTATTTCTCACTTCGCAGATCAGAATCTGACAGAAGATGACCTGATCGAAGGCGGCGAAGGCAAACTGTTCTCTCAGGTACTTTTCGGTGGTTCTCATCAGGGCTCTGCATTCAACCTGCTGTCCGGCAAAGCTGACGTAGCAGCATTCTGCGATACAGAAATCGCGCCTTACGCATCCTGCACAGAAGGCGAAGCAAACACAACCGGTTCTGTTTATACCATCAACAGCGACGCAAGCGCACCTTTTGATACGGTAACAGGCAAAGAATTCGTAGTCATCCAGTCCACACCTGTACTGAATGGACCTTTCGCTTACAACTCCGATGCACTGGACCCTGCTGATGTAAAAGCAATTCAGGATCTGTTCACCTCTGACGAAGTGGCAAACAACGAAGTAATCTTTGTTCCTGAAGATTCTGAAAATGTAGGTATGTTTGAAAAATCCGAAAATGAAAGATTTGTCCTGGTAGACGATTCCTGGTTTGACCCCATCCGTGACCTGAGCAAATAAGAATGGTAAACGATGGAGGAGAAAGAGCATGGCATTACTGGAATTTCAAAACGTAAGCAAATCTTATGACAATGTCACAAAGGCATTGAGTGACATTACGTTTTCCATAGAAAAAGGCGAATTCGTATCCATCATTGGTCCTTCCGGCGCTGGGAAATCCACGCTGCTCAGATGCATCAACCGTCTGGTTGATGCATCCGAAGGGACCATTATTTTTGATGGACATGATGTACGGCAGGCAGGCAAAGCGGAAATGCGTCAGATGCGGGCGAAAATCGGTATGATTTTCCAGCATTATAATCTGGTGGAACGGCTGAGCGTCATCGAAAACGTGCTCCATGGCTGTCTGGGGAAAAAATCTGCCATCAGCGGTATGGCAGGACACTATACAGAAGAAGAAAAAAAGGAAGCATTTCGTATCATTCAGGAAATGGGACTTTCCGATCAGGTATATAAGCGCTGCGACGAACTTTCTGGCGGACAGAAACAGCGCGTAGGTATCGCCAGAGCCATTATGCAGAAACCCAAAATGATTCTTTGTGACGAACCTATCGCATCTTTAGACCCCAAGGCGTCTAAAGTCATTATGGACCAGCTTAAGGAAATCAATCAGACAAAAGGCATCACCTGTCTGGTGAACCTGCATCAGGTGGATGTGGCAATCAAGTATTCCGAGAGAATCATCGGGGTTTCCGGCGGGAAAATCGTATATGACGGCCCTGCCGAACATTTGACAAAAGAAATCATTCAGCAGATTTATCAGTCCTCTGCCAATGATTTGATTATGGATTTACAGAGGTGAGCATAATGGAAAAAACCATGGACATTTTCCAAAAAAGAAAAATTACATATACCCTTGTTTTTTTGAGCCTGATATTGATCTTCTGTGGGGCATCTCTGGTGACCCAGTTTCATCTGGCAGAAGGCATTCAGTCTTTTCCAGCAGCTCTGCACTGGATTTTTTCCAATCTGATTCCCGATGAAACGGCCATGGAACGTCTGCCGAAAATTCTGGATAAGCTGGTGGAAACAGCGTTGCTGTCTGTAGCCGTAACGGTTTTGGCAGGCATCTGCGCCTTTTTCTTCAGTCTGCTTGGTTCAGGCATTACCAAAATCCATTGGAGCATCAATCGTCTGGTGCGTATCGTAGCGGCATTTTTCCGAAATGTACCCGATGTTGTTTGGGCAATGCTGCTGATGTTCTCTTTTGGGCAGAACATCCTGACAGGATTTTTCGCATTATTCTTTACCACATTCGGTCTGTTGACTCGTGCGTTCATCGAAACCATTGACGAGGTCAGCTCCAATTGCGTGGAGGCGCTGGAAGCCACCGGCGGCAGATTCATCCATGTGGTATTTCAGGGGATTTTGCCATCCTCTCTGCCCGGTGTCATCACTTGGGTACTGTATATGATCGAAACCAATATCAGAAGTTCCACCCTCATCGGCATTTTGACAGCCACAGGGATTGGGTATCTTTTTGATTTGTATTATAAACGGTTGGATTTTTCTTCTGCCAGTCTGGTGGTACTTTCCATTGTAGTGCTGGTACTCGTCATTGAAGGCGTATCCAACAAAATTAGGAAGGTGATTTTGTAATGTCTGAAAAAGTATTGCATTCGGGCACGACCATTTCCTTGGATTTGGAAAAAATCATGGAACGTACCGGAAAAGGAAAAATCAAGATCAAGGCAAAAAATAAAAGCCGCTATGCCCTTCAGACCCTTATGGTAACACTGCTGGGTCTGACGGTGGTTGCTTTTGCGACATTTGATTATCAGAATATTGACTTTGCAGAAGCCGTACAGGCTACTTTGCAGAACATCCAGACCGTGTTTCTGGAACCGGAACTGACAAGAGATACCCTCACCAGCGTTTTGTTCCAGCTCTTAGTGACATTTTGTCTGGGGATTCTTTCGACCATCATCGGCGCATTCTTTGCGTTTTTCTGCTCACTGCTTTGTGCCAGAAACATCGCAAGCTCCCGTATGGTAAATGGCATCAAAAGCTTCATTGCAGTGGTGCGTGCGGTGCCGACAGTTTTGTGGGTATTGATCTTTGCCGTATCTGCCGGACTTGGCTCTGTGGCAGCAGTAGTAGGTTTGACTTTCCATAGCTTTGCCTATCTGACAAAGGCTTATGCGGAATCCATTGAAGAAATTGAGCCGGGTATCATCGAAGCCCTGAAAGCAAACGGCGCTAGTTACTGGCAGATCGTATTTCAGGCAATTGTGCCTTCTACCATCACTTCTATGGTAGCTTGGACATTCATGCGATTTGAAATCAACTTTACCAATGCTGTTGCTATGGGCGCGGCTGCAGGTGCAGGCGGCATTGGCTTCAATCTGTTTATGGCAGGCAGCTTCTATTTCGACTTACAGGAAATGGGTATGCTGACATACATCGTTGTCATTGCTGTTGTCCTGCTGGAAATGGTATCTACACGCATCAAAGCGTATGTGAAATAAGAAAGGAAACATCAAAATGGAAAAACGGAGATTATCCAAAATATTGGCAAAAGCCGATGCTGCCCAAGTGCGGCAAATGGCAGAAAAAATCAGAAAACAATATGAGGTGACTGTAATCAAAGCACCGGAAAAATCACTGACTATGATCAAGATGCGCGACCCTGTGAAAGAAACCTTATTCTTTCTGGGGGAAGTCATCGTCTGCGAAGCCATTGTGTGTCTGGATGGCACAAAAGGCATGGCGGTCATCATGGGGGATGATTTTGAAAAGGTACTGGATATGGCAATCATTGATGCGGCATGCAACAAAGGCGTCTTTACAGACGAAATGCTGCTGGTAGAACTGGAAAAAGCACAGCAGATCAGAGCGGAAAAAGAAAATGCCATGTTTATGCAGACAATGGTCAACTTTACAACCATGACACCGGAGGCTTGATGATGAAACAGTTACATACATTTGACGATATATTTGATACACAAAAAACATTTCGTTTGCTGCTGGATGCTATGGCAAACCCTTCCCGTGTGGTTTCTATTCAGGAAGGTGCAGAAAAACTTTACGGCAGCAAACCAGAAATGCTGACCCTTGCCATGACACTTTTGGATAAAAACACAGGTTTTTATACCTTTGGACATACAGAGTTGGATGAACAGATCCTTTTGCTGACCCACGCAGAAAAAAAGACACTGGAAGAAGCGGATTATGTTTTCGTAACAGAAGAAGAACATCTGCCAGAAGCCTTTGCAAAGGCAAAAAGAGGCACTTTGGAAAATCCCCATACTTCCGCAACACTCATCATTGGATGCAGCGGAGAAAGAAATGTGTCTTGCAGTATTTCCGGTCCCGGCGTGGATGGAGTGGCAACATTCCAGAGCCCGGCGGTATTGGAAGAAGCCTTTCGTTTGCGGACAGAACAGGAATATGAATACCCGCAGGGGGTAGACATGATTTTTGTATCCCCAGAAGGGGAACTGTTCTGTATTCCCAGAATGGTCAAGAAGGAGGAACAATAATATGGCTTATGTAGCAGTATCCGGCGGCGAGGAAGCCATCGCAGCCAGCATTGCGCTGTTGGATTTTTACCGCAGCAAAACAGAAAAAGATGTGGAACTGGAAGTGATTCAGGAAAAAATGAGCCTGCTGGTAGACCGCGTTATGAGTGAAGCCGGTCTGTATGCCAAAGAATATGCGGCATTGGCACTGAAACAGTGTGAAGGCTCTGTGGAAGAAGCAGTATTTCTGCTGCGTGCTTACCGTTCCACACTGAAACGTTCTTACGACACTTATGTGGCAGATACGAAAAATATGCGCATTGTGCGCCGGATCTCTGCCGCGTTTAAAGATATACAGGGCGGTCAGATTCTGGGTGCCACTTATGACTATACCCACCGCCTGATGCATTTCGATTTGAAAAATGAAGATGCGGCAAAACTGCATGAACGTATGGAAGCAATGGTGGAAGGACAGGAACCTGTTCCCATGGAACCCTGCGGACGTGTATCCGATGAACTGAAAACAGAAGGGCTCATCGAGCGTTTTCCTATCAATGAAGAACCTCCCTATGACGTAACGGAAAATCTGCTGGAATTTCCCGCCAGCCGCAGTGCCAGATTGCAGACGCTCACAAGAGCGGATGCGGGATTTATTTCCGGCTTGGCTTATTCCGTACTTCGTGGCTTCGGTCAGGTGCATCCTACTGTTGGGGAACTGCGTACCGGTTATGTAGAACTGGAAATCCCTTATTTGCAGCAGGAAGGCGAAGCCTTGTGGATTGGAGAAGTAATGCTGACAGAAGTGGAAGTATTCAATGAAGCGGAAGATAAAGACGCTTTGAAGCTGGCTTGCGGCTACGGTGCTGTTTTTGGCAGAAACGAAAACAAAGCCATTGCCATGGCGGTCATCGACAGAGAACTGGATGCTGGCGGCGATTATCCCACACAGGATGAAGAATTTGTGCTGATGCATGGGGATAGCTTGGAAATGAACGGTTTCATTTCTCACTTGAAACTGCCTCACTATGTCACATTCCAGTCCAAATTGGATGCAGTCAGAAAAACACGGAGGGAAAACAATCATGATTGACAGTTATAATTACGCCTTTCTGGATGAAGGCTCTAAACGGGAAATCCGCCGTTCTATATTAAAAGCTGTTGCCATTCCCGGTTATCAGGTGCCCTTTGCTTCCCGGGAACTGCCTATCGGCAGAGGTTGGGGTACCGGTGGTATTCAGCTGACATTATCACTCATTGGCCCTGATGACACCTTGAAAGTTATCGACCAGGGCAGTGACGAAAGCGTTAACGCAGTAAATATCAAAAAATTTGTGAAGATGTGTACCAATGTGCCTTGTACTACACGGACACAGGATGCCACCATTGTGCAGACTCGTCACCGTGTGCCGGAAGTGCCTATGCGCAATGATCAGATTCTGGTATTGCAGGTGCCCCTTCCCGAACCACTGCGGATTGTAGAACCCAAAGAAGAAGTGACAAAACGGATGCACGCGGAACTGGACTATGCACCCATCTGGCTCCAGTTGTACGAAAGTCTGGTGAAATACGGCAAAGTCACCATCAGTACAGAATATCCCTGTATGGTGGAAGACCGCTACATCATGAATCCAAGCCCCATTCCCAAGTTCGACAATCCCAAACTCCATGAAGCAGAGTGTCTGTATCTGTTTGGGGCAGGACGTGAAAAGAAAATCTATGCCATTCCACCTCATACCAAAGTGGTTTCTCTGGCATTTGACGATGTGCCTTTTGAAAAAGAAAACTTCAAAGGCAAAAAATGCCGTCTGTGCGGCAGTACAGACACCTATCTGGACGAAATTTATGACGCTGTGACGGGGGAAAGATATTATCAGTGCTCCGACACATCTTACTGTAAGGAGGTACGAGGATAATGGCAGAAACACCCGTTTTGCAGGTGGAACACCTGACTATGCGCTATGGCGAAGGCTGCCCTCACTGCAAAGATCATCTGGAAAAAAATCGCTGCACCGTTTGCGGCACTGTTTGGGCAGCAAATGATATTTCTCTGGAGGTTTATCCCGGGGAAGTGCTGGGTATCGTTGGGGAAAGCGGTTCCGGTAAATCTACATTGATGCAGAGTCTGTATTTTGACCTGATTCCCACAGAAGGCAAGGCATATTTGCAGAATTATGGCGAAGGCAAAAAGAACATCTGGGACGCAAGTCCTTTGGAAAAAAGAAAAATCCGCAACAACATCATGGGTATGGTATACCAGAATCCTGTCAGAGGGCTGCGGATGGACTATTCCGCCGCATCCAACATCGCGGAAAAAATCATCGCTGCCGGCAGCAGAAACGCAGGGCAAATGACAGCCAGAGCGGAAGAACTGCTGGAAGCAGTGGAAATCCTCACTTCTCGTATGAAGGAAGCGCCAAAGAATTTCTCCGGCGGCATGCAGCAGCGTGTGCAGATTTCTAAAGCATTGGCAAACAATCCTTCTTTGCTCCTGCTGGACGAAGTTACCACAGGTCTGGACTTGTCCGTACAGGCTCGTGTACTGGATTTGATTCGTAAGATCAAAGCGAAATATGGCATTTCCATTTTGCTGGTTTCCCATGACCTGGCAGTCATTCGTATGCTGGCAGACCGCACCATCGTTATGCTGGATGGGAAAATCATTGAAAGCGGACTGACAGATCAGATTCTGGAAGACCCTCAGCATGCTTATACACAGCAGCTGGTTCACTCATTGTTGTAAGGAGGTAACAAACATCGTGATTGCAATTAAAAACGGCAGAATTGTGCTGGAAGATTCCATTTTGGAAGGAAAGGTTCTGCTCATCGAAGGAGACCGCATTTTGGGCTTTTCCGATGAAGTGCCTGAGGCAGAACGTGTCATTGATGCCCATGGGCGTTATGTGACACCTGGCTTTATTGATATTCATTCTGATAAGATTGAACAGTTTATTTTGCCCAGACCTACGGCAAAATTTGATTTTGAATTGGCGTTGAAAGAATGCGAAAGGGAACTGCTTCACTTGGGCATCACCACCATTTATCATTCCCTTTCTTTATATAAAGATGAAATGTTTGGCAAATCTCCTTTGCGCACACAGGAAAATGTGCGGAAGATTGCTGACCTCATTCGGGATATCCACGAAAGAAATCACCTGATTCACCATCGTTTCCATCTGCGTTTGGAAATCGATAATATTGGTGCTTATGGCATTGCCAAAGAGATGATTGAAAAGAAAATGATTGACGAGATTTCCTTTATGGATCACTCTCCCGGACAGGGACAGTACCGGGATATTGGCATGTATTATCAGGTTCTGGAAAAATATCAGAACCGGGAGATCAAGGAAGAAGAATTTGCACAGATGCTGGAAGAACAGCAGAACAAAGAAATGCTGTCTTTTGCTCAGATGAAGGAATTGTGTGAGCTGGCACATGCCAATGGCATTGCTGTGGCATCCCATGACGATGATACAAAAGAAAAATTACATATCAATGAAAAGATCGGCGTAGATATCAGCGAATTCCCCATCAATATTGAAACAGCGAAAGAAGCCCGTCAGCTGGGATTCTATACCGTTGTAGGTGCGCCTAATATCCTGCTGGGCGGCAGCCATTCCGGCAATATGTCCGCGGCAGAAGCCATTGAGGCAGGCTGTGCCGATGTCCTTTGCTCGGATTACTATCCGCCGGCAATTCTCCATGGGGTATTTAAGATGCATGAAAAAGCAGGCGTTGACCTGCCCCAGATGGTACAGAAAGCAACGCTCAATCCTGCAAAGGCAGTGGGGCTGGCTGAGGATTATGGCTCTATCGCCCCCGGAAAAAAAGCGGATTTGCTCATCATTGATATTTTGGACGGCTATCCCGTCATCACCCATGTGCTGGTAGATGGACGTACCACATCTCGGGTGGAATACAGGAGGTAATTATGGAAATTCTGAAAATCGAAAATCTGGCAAAGAATTTTTATCTGCATAACGCAAAGAAAGAAATCCATTCCTGTCAGAATATTAACTTTACTTTGGAACAGGGACAGTTTATCGGTATCGTAGGGCTGTCCGGCGCCGGAAAATCTACCATATTAAAATGTATTCATCGTACATATCTGGCATCCACAGGTAAGATCACTTACCAGAGTGAAGCCTTTGGGGAAGTGGAGCTGACCACAGCGCCGGAAAGACAGATTCTGTTCCTGCGGAAAAATGAAATCGGTTATGTTTCCCAGTTCCTGAACGTGATGCCCCGTACCACAGCCAGAGAACATGTCATGAACGCACTGCTGGAAAGAGGCGTGGATGCGGCGGAAGCAAAAGAAAAAGCGGAAGCTATGCTGCGGTACTTCCGTCTGCCGGAACCTTTGTGGGATTTGTATCCCAATACATTCTCCGGTGGGGAACGCCTGCGTCTGAACCTTGCCCATACCATGGTAAAACAGCCCAGACTGATGCTGCTGGACGAACCCACAGCGTCTTTGGACAATAAAACAAAAATTCTGGTAAAAGACATGCTCATGCAGCTGAAAGAAAAAGGCACCAGCATGATTGGCATTTTCCATGACTTGGAATTTATGGATGGATTGTGTGATAAGGTGTTTAACATTTCGGAGGGGACGTTCCAATGAGAAAAGCGGATTTACATATGCATTCTCGTGTTTCTGATGGTAGTTACACCATTAGGGAACTGGCAGAATTGGCAGCGAAAAAGGGGCTGGATGTCATTGCAGTGACAGACCACGACACCCTTTCTCACGCATCACAGATTCCTGAGGGACTGCCTGTGAAAGTGATTCCGGGCATTGAAATTTCTGCCTATGACTATACAGTGGATAAACGGGTGCATGTTCTGGGATATGGCATTCAGGATATGGAATTGGTAGAGGATTTTGTGCATCCTCTTTTGGAAGCCAGACATGAAAATTCCATGAAACAGATTGGAATTTTGGAAGAAAATGGCTATCATGTGGATTTGGATAAAATCCATCGTGCAGATGGCAAATATATTTATAAACAGCATATCATGGAATATTTGGTGCAGACAGGTCAGGCACCAGATATGTTCGGAGAATTTTATCAGAAAATATTCAAAAACAATGGTATCTGCCATTTTGATATCAAGTATCTGGACCCTTACGAAGCTGTTCGAGTGATTACGGCGGCAGGCGGAAAGGCAGTCCTTGCCCATAGCGGACAGCAGCAGAATTTTGATTTGATTCCAAAATTGGTGGAGGCTGGCTTGAAAGGTCTGGAACTGAACCATCCTGCAAATGATGAGCAGGCACATGAAAAGATTCGCAGATATGCGGATGTGTACGGTCTGTTTTTGACAGGCGGCAGTGATTTTCATGGAACATATGAAAAAGCAGCGCCGGATTTAGGAATCTATCTGGCAGAAGAAAGCGGGGTAGAGGCTTTGTGCTGAAAGAATACGACAATGTGGAAGATGACGTGGTGCTCATTGACACCGAGTTGGGACGTTACACACAGGTGCAGGCACACAGTGAACTGGAAGATGTGACTTTTGGGGATTATACCTATTGTGCGGGGTATAACCAGATTTTTGCGGCGGATATTGGCAAATTCTGCTCCATCGCAAGTTTTGTGCGCATCAATCCCGGCAATCATCCAACCTATACCCGTCCAGCACAGCATCATTTTACCTATCGCCGGAAACAGTTTGGCTTCGGAAAAGATGATGAGGCATTTTTTGAATGGCGGAAGGAATCCCGTGTGCACATCGGGAATGATGTGTGGTTGGGACATGGCGTAACAGTCATGCCGGGGGTGACCATCGGCAATGGTGCGGTGGTTGGCAGTGGTGCCGTTGTGACCCACGATGTACCGCCTTATACAGTGGTAGCAGGTGTACCAGCAAAGAAAATCCGTATGCGCTTTTCCGATGATATTATCGCCGCATTGGAACGGATTCGCTGGTGGGATTGGTCTCATGAAGAAATCAAAGAGCGTATGGCGGATTTTGAGGACTTGGAAACATTCATCAGAAAATATGATGTTTCTGATGAAAAATAATCAGAAGTTGGAAAACTACGAAAACAGAGGTTCTTTTGGAGCTTCTTCATAAGAAAGCAAAGCAAGCTGAAATCCTTATGCTACAGAGGATTCCGGCTTTCTTATTTTTTACAGGATTTCTTAGCCATGTTTCTTCTGAATACATCTGCTGTAATTTCCATTGAGAAATCAAGGAAAAGGGAAATAAAAATTACTTGAATGGGAAATTTCTTTTATGGTTTTCTTTTTTTATAGGCAAAAGGAAGGCGGCAATGGTGGACAGAATGGCAAAAGAATGGTACCATAAAGGAGTTGTTTGACAAAGAAAAAAGAAGGAGGCACAAACAATGAGCGTTTTAGATGCTTTGGGAACAGACAAAGTATTTTATTATTTTGAGGAAATCACAAAAATCCCTCACGGCAGCGGCAACGAAGCTGCACTGGCGCAGTATATCGTAGACTTTGCCAAAGAAAGGGGACTGGAATGCCGCAGAGATGCAGCGGATAACGTAGTAGTGAAAAAAGCTGCAACACCTGGCTATGAACAGGCTCCCGGCGTGATTTTCCAGGGACATATCGATATGGTATGTGAAAAACTGGGCAGTGTGGAACATGATTTCACAAAAGACCCTTTGCAGCTGGAAATTGATGGTGATATGATTCGCGCAAAAGGCACAACTCTGGGTGCTGATAACGGTATTGCTGTTGCATTCATGCTGGCAGTGCTGGACAGCACAACACTGGAACATCCCTTTGTGGAAGCTGTGTTCACCACAAACGAAGAAACGGGTATGGACGGCGCAAAAGCACTGGATGTTTCTGACCTGAAGGGTACTTATTTCATCAATATGGACTCTGAAGAAGAAGGCGAATTCCTGGTAAGCTGCTGCGGCGGCAGAAGAGTACAGGTAACACTGCCTGTGGAAAAAGAAGCTGTAAAAGCTGGTGAAGAAGCTTATGTGCTGCGAATCAGAGGTCTGAAAGGCGGTCATTCCGGCAGCGACATCAATCTGCAGCGTGCAAGCGCAAACAAGCTCATGGGCAGACTGCTGGATGAACTGCAGAGCAAAGTGGCATACGCTCTGGTGCGCGTAGAAGGCGGCAAAATGGACAATGCCATCTGCAGAGAAGCAGACGCTGTTCTGACCATGACAGCAGACGCCGCAAAAGAAGCAGAAAAAATCGTTGCGGAAATGGAAAAAGTACTGAAACAGGAATATCACCGCACCGAAACGGATATGATGATCACATGGGAAAAAGCAAATGAAGCAGTGACAGAAGTGATGACAGAAGCAACAAAGAGCCATGTTATCTCCATCCTGCTGCTGATTCCTTATGGTGTAGAAACCATGAGCATGGACATCGAAGGTCTGGTAGAAAGCTCCAGCAACATCGGCGTTGTATGCACAGATGAAAAAGGCGTTCACTTCGACAGTGCTGTCCGCAGTGCCGTTGCATCCAGAAAAGAAGTGATCTGCAGAAAGATTGAAGCCATTGCACAGCTGTGCGGCGCTTCCGTAGAAAGCAGCAACGACTATCCCGGTTGGGTATACAGCGATGATTCCAAACTGCTGGTACTGCTGCAGGATGCTTATCGCAAAGCAACAGGCAGAGAACCTAAACTGACAGCTATCCACGCTGGTGTAGAATGCGGTCTGTTTGCAGAAAAAATGCCTTGGCTGGATATGGTATCTTTGGGACCTAACATGTTTGACGTACACACACCGGAAGAACGTCTTTCCATTTCTTCCACTGTACGTACATGGGATTTCCTGAAAGAAGCACTGAAACAGATGAAATAAAAAAATAAAGGTTGAAAGGGAGAATGACAATTGCGGCTGCCATGGAACAGAAAATATCTGGAAATCGGATTTCACGTGATTCTGACAGCAGGTGTTCTGGTACTGCTGGGAGCGGTTGTCTTTCATCTTTCCGCTGCGAAAAATGTCATATTAGAAACGGCGAGGCATGTCCTCGCCGTTTTTGCGCCTTTTTTCTGGTCTGTAGGCATTGCGGTGGTGTTGGAACCATTGGTAGCATTCTGGCAAAGATTTTATGAAAAACGTCTGACAGCAAAACAAAAGGCCCGCGTGAAAAATCGGCGTGTGGGGACGGGTATCACTTATTTGCTTGTCTTTGGTGTGATTGCTTTGTTGATTTGCGGTGTTGTGCGGGGTCTGGGTACGGCAGATTTGGAAAGTCTGGCACAGCAGGCAGGGGATTTTACCCGGCAAGCAGGGGATTGGTTGGTACTGCTCCAACTGAAGCTGGCAGAATATGGTTTGCTGCAAAACGCCGAGGGCATTTTGACAACGGCAGTTACGGAAGTCAGCACAGCCATCGAGAATGGTGTCTTGCGAGCAGCAGGTGCTTTGCCGGAAGCAGGTGGGCAGATTCTCAACGCAGCCATTGGTTTTGCGGCAGCTTTTTATTTTCTGGCGGAAAAAGAAAATGTCCAGTTTTTTCTGGGACAGGTAGGCAATGTGTTTTTGGGACAGGGCAGAACAAGAAAAATTTCTGGATTTTTTACAGAAGTCTATGAAGTAGTCATGGGGTATTTGTGTGGACAATTGGTGGATGCGGCTATTATGGGAGCCCTTTTTGCCGGAACTTTCTGGATCATCGGGATTCCTTATGGTGTGGTCATTGGCATATTTTCTGGTTTTTCCAACCTCATTCCTTATTTCGGCGCGGCGGTGGCGTTTTTGCTTGCTGTATTGTCGGGATTATTCAGCTTGGAACCCATGCGGGCAGTCTATGCAGCCATTGCCATTTTGCTTTTGCAGCAGCTGGACAGCGCAGTCATTGTGCCCCGAGTGGTGGGAAGCCGTGTGGAACTGCATCCTGTTCTAGTGCTGTTGTCCTTGGCTGTCTTTGGCGGATTTTTCGGATTTTGGGGGCTTTTATTCGCGGTGCCCCTTGGCGCGCTGCTGAAAAATTTCTTTTTCCGATTGTACGAACAAAAAGCCATAAAACAAAGGGAAAATTAATTTTTCTGTGCAAAAATCACTTTTCTTTATGATGTGCCTATGGTACAATATCTTGAGTCACAAAACAAAATAACCTGTAGATACGGGTTTGGATACAGAAAGGTGGAATAGATATGAAAGGTTTGGTTACAGAAACCAAAGGCAGATTTGTAACAGTTCATATCGTGCGTAAAGAAGCATGCGGCGAATGTCGTGCATGCCTGAGCGGTATGATGGAAAATGATATGGATATTGAAGCCCAGAACCTGTGTGAAGCTGAAGTGGGCGACTGGGTAGAACTGGAACTGCAGGACAATGCTTTCATGCACGCCATTTTGATTATGTATGGCATTCCTCTTGTGGGTCTGGTGCTGGGTCTGGTACTTGGCTACTTTGTGGTAGCGCCGCTTGTGCCCATCATCAATGAAGGTTTGACATCCTTTATTGTAGGTGCTATCTTCACAGCGGTATGCTATCTGTGGATTCATAGCCAGAACCATCGTTGGGAAAGCGGCAAATATCGTCCTCTGGCTACAAAACTGGTGGCAGAAGACGAAGTGGAAGGCGCTTGCGGTGCCTGAGACAAATATTTTATAAGAACATAAAAAAGAAGGTATGAAAAGCAACTTCCTCTTAAGGAAAATTGCGACGGTTGCCTTCAGAAGAAAACATAACCAATATAATCTCAGTAAAAAAAGCTGGAATCCTTTGTATGATAAGGATTTCAGCTTTTTTGTTTTCTTATGAAGATGCCTCTAAAGCATACTTTTTTAATTTATGCGGCTGTTGGGATACGTTGTAAAATGTGCAGATGTTTCTGGATAATGTTTACGATTCTGCCCACCAAAAGTGCAGAAATGATGGTACCGATGCCCAAGCCGTTCAAATGGTGGAAAAACAGCAGGGAAAGACAGGCAGCGGTTAAAATTAATGTGACATCAAAAATGACTTTGACACTGCCGAATTTTTTGCGGCTGACCTGAGAAATGGCTTTGACAATACCCTCGCCGGGAACCACCAGCACGTTAGGGGCAACTTCGATGTAGATACCCAATGCCAGTATGGTACATCCTACCAACAGGGAAAGAATCTGGCTTGCAAAATGGGTGGGAGTGAAGCTTTCCAGCAATGTCATGCTGATGTCGATGAAGCTGCTGAAAATCATATTTACCACGATTTGCAGATATTGATAGGGACGGAATTGTCTGCGAAGCAGAATTACTTCGCCCAGAATGAAAAGCATATTCAGCAGGAAGGTGAATGCACCAAAGGAAAGGGGAAAACGAAAACTTAAAACATAAGGCACACTGGAAATGGGGGAAGTTCCCAGACTGGCTTTGGTGATGAAAACGATACCGAAGGAGTTGATGAGAATGCCCAATATAAACCAGATGTAGCGGAAAATGAGTTTTTTCATATTGTCGCCTCCAAAGTTTCTAAATTCAGCAGGATTTTCTGGAATGTTTTCAGAAATTGTTTCTGTTCCTCCGGCGGAATGTCCTGCCATGCAATTTTATCAACATAAGCACAGATTTTTCGCACTTCCAGAGCTTTTTCTTCCCCTTTTTCTGTCAGAGAAATGCGGTAATTGCGCCGGTCCGATGGGTCGGGTACTTTGGTAAGATAGTTCTGTTGCTCCATACGGGTGACCAGACTGGTAACGGTGGACTTATCCAGAACGCATCCCAGTGAAATTTCTTTCTGGGTGCAGTCGGGATGTTCCCAGAGAAATTCCAGTATTTTTGGCTGACCGGGCAGCAGGTCCCCTTTGGCTGTCTGGCGCACAATGGCTTTGTTAGAACGGTTGAATGCCAGAAGCAATAAATAATGTAAATCTCCGTAATTCATGGAAACACTTCCTTTTTAATTAGTTGGAAATCAAACTAAATGAAGTATAGAACTTCCGTGAAATTTTGTCAAGAGGGGGACAAAACCTGATTTTCTTCATATCATAGGACAGGAGGAAAAATGAGGTGAATCATTCATGAAAGAGAAAACAATGGCTTATTGCAGAGCAGGTGAAAACTGCTCTTTGGCGTTATTGCGGGCAGCATCAGATCAATATGGCTTTCCTTTGTCAAAAGAATTGATAGACAGCTGTGGGGCTGTTTGCAGCGGTTTTGGAATTGGCGGTATTTGTAGTGCTCTGGTGGCTGCTATCATGATACTGGGGATTCTCTTTGAGCCGGAAGAAGCGAAAAAACAGCGGCTGTTTTTCCTGCTGGCATTTCGGGAAAAGTTTGGGGCTATGGATTGTCCGACCCTTTCGGCAGGAAAACTGGACTGCATAGATTTGATGGGAGATATTGGGGCATTGCTGGAAGAAACCATTGAAAAAACGGATTTTATGGAAAAAAATGTATAAAGGAGCATGTTTTTTGGAAAAACCCTTGCACTTAGGCGCTGGCTGTGGTATTCTTCTGCGTGATTACTTGTCTTATAAGGAAGAAAGAGGTTGGGAGAATTACTATGAAAGCAAGAAAAATCTATTGGGCACTTCTGCTGGTGTTTTTGATCGCTGCCATTTGGCTGCAGACCACAGGCGCTTTGGGTGAAGCATTCTGGGGTCTTTATGGTATCATCATTGCTGGCTTTTTTGTAGGCGGCGTATTTGTGAATAAACAGTATTTGCAGGATCTGGAAAAAGAAGTAAAAGCCATGAATCCTCTGCTGCAGCAGGAACCCGATAAATATATCGAATCCATGGAAAAAGCATTGCAGGGACAGAGAAGCCGTGCCATGCAGGCAATGCTGCTGACACAGATCGGCAAAGGCTATATGGCAAAAGGTGATTACGAAACAGCGAAAAACCGCCTTCTGACAGTACCTCCAAAGGGATTGAACACCGTTATGGCGCAGGAATACTATATCATGCTGGCTTTGACACTGTTCCATTTGGATAAGGATGAAGCGGCAAGAAAGCTGCTGGTTCTGAAAGCAACAGACTTTGAAAGAGCAAGACAGAATCCAGAATTCGCACATTATTACCACATTTTGCAGGTTCTGGCTATGGTTTCTGAAGCCAACCGCACAGGTGCAAGAAAGTATCTGGCAGAGCATCCAGAACTGGAAGAACGGGAAGACTGCAAGAAAGAAATGAAATTTATCCATCAGAAATTGTAATGCTATCAAATAGAAAGCCTCGTAGACAAAATGGTCTGCGGGGCTTTTTTGATAGAAAATATGGAAAGAAGTATCTTTTTTGGCATGTCCGAAAATTTCGCCGCATAAGCATGTAAAGAAAAGGAAAAGCCGGGGCGCATTTGTATCAATGTTGCAACATAAGGGATAGGAACTCATGGAGATTGCACAAAGACATTTCCTATAAAGTATGGTATAATGTCTCCGAGTGACAGAAAAAATGATTTGCACCGTGAAATAGCGGACTGCAAAAATCAGATATACATGAGGTGTAGAAATGGATTATGTTTTTGGCATTGATGTAGGCGGTACCACTGTGAAAATCGGTCTGTTTACAACGGAAGGCACACTGGTGGAAAAATGGGAAATCCCGACCAATACATCAAACGGCGGCAAGGCCATCCTGCCGGATGTTGCTGCAAGTCTGGAAGAAAAATTGAAAAAACGTGGCATTGACAAAACATCTGTCAAAGGGGCAGGCATTGGTGTTCCTGGACCTGTCACAGATGATGGTGTGGTAAACCATTGTGTGAATCTGGGCTGGGGTGTCATGCATGTGACAGAAGAATTGAAAGCCCTGACAGGATTTGAAGTAAAAGCTGGGAATGATGCCAATGTGGCAGCCCTGGGGGAAGTTTGGAAAGGCGGCGGCAGAGGCTTTGATGATGTGCTGATGATTACCATTGGTACTGGTATCGGCGGCGGTCTGATTCTCAATGGCAAGATTCATGGCGGTGTTACCGGCAGTGCGGCAGAAGTGGGGCATATCTGCGTGAATCCCTTAGAAACAGAGCACTGCAACTGCGGAAACTGTGGCTGTCTGGAACAGTATACTTCCGCAACAGGCATCCTGCGTCTGGCAAAGAAAAAATTGGCAGAAACCGATGCACCTTCCATTCTGCGTGACAAAGCCGACCTGACCACAAAAGATGTCATTGATGCGGCAAAAGAAGGGGACGCGCTGGCAATGGAAGTGTTTGACTTTATGGCAAAGACCATGGGTATGGCACTGGCTGGATGCTGTGCGCTGGCAGATATGGAATTGATTCTCATTGGCGGCGGTGTGTCAAAAGCGGGGAGATTTTTGACAGACCCCATCGAGAAATATTTCCGTACGTTTGCTTTCCACACCCAGAAAGATACAAAATTCAAACTGGCTGAATTGGGAAATGATGCCGGCATTTATGGTGCGGCAAGAATGATGATACATGACTGATATTTTTTAAGGAGAGAAGGATATGGAAATCAAAAAACGTCTTTTCGGACAGACAAAGACAGGGGAAGCGGTTTTCGCCTTTACCCTGAAAAACAGTGTGGGGACAGAAGTTACCATCCTCACATATGGCGCGGCAGTACAGTCCCTGAAATTTGCAGGAACTGATGTGGTGCTGGGCTATGACACCATGCCGGATTATGAAGCACAGGACAAATTCATGGGCGCAGTGGCAGGCAGATTCGCCAACCGTATTGGCAAAGGTCGTTTTGTCCTCAATGGTGTGGAATACGAATTGTACTGCAATGACGGCGCAAACCATCTTCATGGCGGCAAAGAAGGCTTTGACAAAAAGGTTTGGACAGCAGATGTGGAGGACGATGCTCTTTGCATGCGTTACACCAGCCCCAACGGGGAAGAAGGCTATCCCGGTACCCTTTGCACAGAAGTGCGGTATCGTCTGGATGATGAAAACCGTTTCTGTGTGGAATATCAGGCAGTCTGTGATACAGATACGGTGCTGAATCTGACTAACCACAGCTATTTTAATCTGAACGGTCATGATGCAGGCACACTGGAACAGCATAAAGTACAGATTCTCGCAGATTTTTATACAGAAAATAACAACGAATGCCTGCCTACAGGTGTGATTGCTACAGTAGAAGGCACACCCATGGATTTCAGAGAACCCCATGAAATCATGGAACGCATTGATGCGGACTTTGTACAGCTGAAAAACGGCAGTGGCTATGACCATAACTGGATTCCCAATGGCTACCAGAAAGATATGGTTCGCAAATGCGCCGAAGCAGTTGGGGAAGAAACAGGCATCCGTATGGCAGTATATTCTGACCAGCCTGGTGTGCAGTTCTATTCCGGCAACTTCTTAGATGGCGTTGTGAAAGGGAAAAATGGCACCGTTTATGGTCGCCGCAGTGGATTCTGTTTTGAAACACAGGGCTTCCCTAACGCAACAGCTTATGGACATTTCCCTTCTGCAGTACTGCGTCAGGGGGAATGGTTCCGCAGTCAGACCATTTTCGCTTTTTCCAAAGATTGATCTGAAAGGCATTACATATACCGTATGATGGGAAATCAAGAAAAGGCTTTGCATTTCCAGTGAGATGCAGAGCCTTTTTTATGATGAGAGAAAAAAGGAGGATTGCCATGAAACGCTGGCAATTGAAACGTACAAAAGTAGATATTGGTGCCATGGCAGCAGATATGGGCATCCAGCAGGCAACGGCGGCAGTTCTTGCCAATCGGAAACTGCTTTCCAGAAAACAGACCCATGATTTCCTGTATCCCGATATTTCTAGTTTGCACAATGGGCTGGAAATGCAGGATATGGAAAAAGGGTTGGATTTGATCACCATGGCTATCAAAAAAGGAAAGAAGATTGCCGTTTACGGGGATTATGACGTGGATGGCGTCATGAGTACCACCATATTGAGCCGTACCATTGAAAAATGCGGCGGTGAGGTCACTTATTATGTGCCCCATCGCCAGCAGGAAGGATATGGACTGAATAATAAAGCCGTGGAACAGCTTGCAAACGAAGGTGTTGGGGTGCTTTTTACCTGCGATAACGGCATTGCGGCTATGGGGGAAGTGGCACTGGCAAAGGAACTTGGCATGGAAGTGGTCATACTGGATCACCATGAACCAGCTTTCACAGAAGGCAAGGAAGGCGCATGGCGGGATATTCTGCCCAGTGGAGATGCGGTTATCGACCCCAAACGGCGGGATTGTGAATATCCTTTTCCTTTCTTGTGTGCTGCAGGAATTTCTTATAAATTTGCCCTGCTGTTATTGGGACGATTTGGCTACAGTGGCGACCCTTTGGAAAGAGAATTGCTTTGTTTTGCGGCAGTGGCAACCGTTTGCGATATCGTGGATTTGCTTGATGAAAACCGCACTATTGTAAAACTGGGATTGCAGGAAATACAGCATACCACCAATGTGGGGTTGCGTGTTTTATTGGAAGAAACAGGTTTGGCGGATAAACAGGTTACAGAATACCATCTGGGATTTGTGGTAGGGCCATGCATCAATGCCACAGGTCGTCTGGAAAGCGGCAGAATCGCTGTGGAACTGTTTCGGGAAACAGATGTGGATAAAGCTCGTGCCATTGCCCGTCATTTGATGCAGCTGAACGAGGAACGAAAAGAGATGACCACACAGGCGGTGGAACGGCTGACGGAACAGCTGGACCAGCAGGAAACGCCTCTGGAAAAAGTGCTGGTACTTTATGACGGAGAAATCCATGAAAGTATTGCCGGCATTGTGGCTGGACGCATCAAGGATAAGTATTATCACCCCACCATCCTCATTACAAAAGCGGAAGAAGGCGCAAAAGGTTCTGCTCGCAGTATTGAAGGTTATCATATTTTCGAAGCCCTTTATAACTGCCGGGAATTGTTCACACGCTTTGGCGGACATGCCATGGCAGCTGGGCTTTCGCTGCCTCACGAAAATATTCCCATTTTGCGGCAGCGGCTCAATGAGGAATGCAAACTGACAGAACAGGATATGACACCGGTATTGCGCATTGAGAAAATACTGGACTTTTCCCAGATTCATATGAAATTGGCGGAGGAATTGAAGGGACTGGCGCCCTTTGGAAAGGAAAATCCATCGCCCCTTTTTGCCACACAGCATGTATGGGTGGAACGGATTCGTCTGGTTGGGAAGAATAAGGATATGATGCAGCTGACTCTGCGGGAGGATGCTTCTCGTATGGTTCTGTCTGCGGTGGACTTTAACGGACTGGAAAATTTGCGGGGAATTCTAAAAGAATTGTATCCGGCAGAGGATTGTGATAAAATAATACAGTATGGGAAACTTCCCATGGCATTAGACTTTGTATACAGCATTGACATCAATTCCTATAATGGCAGGCAGTCCGTACAGCTTGTGATTCGGGATTTCCGGGTGTCGAAATAGGAGGACGAAAACCATGGATTTGAAAGAAAAGATCAGATCAATTGAAAATTTCCCCGAAGAAGGTGTCATTTTTCGGGACATTACAACACTGTTGAAAGAAGGGGACGCCCTGCGGGAAGCCATTGACCAGATTCAGGCAAATCTGGACGGCGTGGATTTTGACCTGATTTTGGGTCCCGAATCCCGTGGTTTTATTTTTGGGATGCCTTTGGCTTACAACCTGAAAAAAGGCTTTGTTCCCGTGCGCAAAAAAGGCAAACTGCCTGCGGAAGTTATCAGCAAGGAGTATGCGCTGGAATATGGCACAGCTGTCATTGAGGTGCATAAAGACGCCATCCAGCCCGGACAGAAAGTTGTCATCGTGGATGACCTGCTGGCTACAGGCGGCACTGCAAAAGCCATCATTGAAATGGTAGAAAGCGTTGGTGCGGAAGTGGTTGGTTTGGCATTTCTGATTGAACTGGATTTCCTTCATGGCAGAGATGTTCTGGAAGGATATAACATCAGTTCCGTACTGCATTATTGATTACAGAAGATAAAGACGATACCTTTGTTGTTTTCACAGCGAAGGTATCTTTTCCTTTGAAAGGAGAGAGAATATGTACGGTCAGTTTTTTATACTCTTTGCCATGATAGTGGTGGGGTATTATGGATACCGAAAAGGATGGCTTACACGAGAAGTCAATAAAGGGCTGGGCGGTCTGGTTATGCAGGCAACAATTCCGGCTATGCTGGTGACTACCATTGCCAATATTGAAATCACCAATGATATTCTGGTTGGCTTTTTCCTGATGATGGCAGCTCAGGCGGCAGCCATGATGATATTCGGTTTCCTGATGCGTCTTTACGGAAAAGCAAGAAAGCTGGATGGACGTCTGCTGGATATGCTGGACATCACCACTGGTTCCCTGAATAATGGATTTATCGGTCTGCCTGTTGCGGCAATCTTTTTTGGAGATGTGGGCGTTATGTATATGTCTGCCGGCGTTTTGGGGCTGAATCTGTATCTGTGGAGTTATGGTGTTTATGTCCTTGGCGGCAAACAGGGCGGCAGCGGCGGACAGATGGGCAAAACATTCCTCAAAGGTGCTGTGAACCCCAACTGTATTGCCATTTTCCTTGGTCTGGCGCTGACATTGAGCCATACGGTGCAGTTTGTGCCACAGGCGCTTCTGGATTTCCTGACACGGTTAGGGGACCTTTCTACACCACTTTCTCTCATTTACATAGGTGCACTGGCTGGCAGCAGCGGCATCAAGCAGCTGTTCCATGAAAAGGATGCGCTGGAATTGAGTATTGTAAAAATGCTGGCGATGCCGTTTTTGGCGTGGGCAGTCATGCTGATTGTTCCGGCAGGAGATATGGCAAAATCCATTTTTCTGGTAACGGCGGCATTGCCTGCGGCAGTTGTTGTGCCTATGATGGTGGAAAAGTATGGATATGGTGAAAAAATGTCCTCGGATATTGTACTTTTGACCACTTTGATTTCCGTTGTGGAACTGCCTGCCTGCGTATGGCTGACGCACTTTCTGTACTAAGAAAAAAGCAGTAAAAAGTATAAAAAAGTGCTTGCAAAACGCCCGGAGGCGTGGTATAATCTTTCATGTTGATTACGGACGGTCCAATGGCGCGTCAAGAGGATGGCGGTAAGAACGTCTTTGGGGAAAGGAGGAAACAAAATGGATATCATCAGAGAACTGGAACAGGAACAGCTGAAAAGCGAAGTAACTCCTTTTAACGTAGGTGATACAATTCGTGTATATGCGAAAGTAGTCGAAGGCTCTAGAGAAAGACTGCAGATGTTCGAAGGCGTTGTTATCAAAAGACAGGGCGGCGGCATCAGAGAAACTTTCACAGTAAGACGTATTGCATCCGGCGTTGGCGTGGAAAGAACATGGCCTTTGCATTCTCCTAGAATCGATCGTATCGAAGTAGTAAGACGCGGTATCGTAAGACGTGCGAAACTCTTCTACCTGAGAGATAAGGTTGGTAAAGCAGCAAAGGTAAAAGAAGTATTGAGATAAGAAAAACAGGCCTTGGTGAGTTTCTCATCAAGGCTTTTTTCGTGAAAGGCAAATGTGATTTTGCATTTGACGAAAAAAGGGGTAAGATGGTATATTGGTAAAGATAGGGAAGTGGAAAGGAGGCGCAGGGGCAATGTCCAGGAAAAAAACAGAGAAGGACAAGAAAGTATGGATTTCAACTTTGATACAGATGGTGGCAATTGTTGTCATTGTCTTGCTTTTGCGCACCTTTGTCATCGGTACCATCTATGTGAAAGGCTCATCTATGGAGCCTAACTTCCACCATGGGGATTTTCTGGTGATCAATAAACTGGAAACAAGAGTGGCTTCACCCCAGGTAGATGATATTGTTATCTGCAAGCTGGATAATGTGGAATATCAGGAAAATATCATCAAACGCGTCATTGGTTTGCCCGGAGATGAAATTGATCTGCGGAACAATGGCAGCGGCATTTATCATTTATACATAAATGGGACGCTGGTGGAGGAACCTTATATTGCAGAACCTATGCAGGATAAAGGGGACATCACCTATCCATTTGTTGTGCCTGAGGACTGTTATTTTGTTATGGGGGATAATCGAAATGCCAGCACAGACAGCCGCAGACAGTCCATTGGCGCCATAGAAAAAGAGGATATCATGGGCAGGGTGGTACTGCGTCTGTATCCTTTCAGTGATATTGGCATGGTGAAATAAGGAGGAATTTTATGCATATACAGTGGTATCCGGGGCATATGACAAAAACCCGCCGTATGATGGAGGAGACCATTTCTCTGGTGGATATTGTCATTGAACTGGTAGACGCCAGAATTCCATATAGCAGCAAAAACCCTGATCTGGATGAACTGGCGAAAAACAAACACCGCATTCTGCTTATGAACAAGAGTGACCTGGCAGACCCGGCGGCAACGGAAATCTGGACAAAATATTTTGAAGAAAAAGGCTTTCATGTCATTGAAATGAATGCCATCAAAGGTACAGGCATGGCAGATGTGACAAACGCAGCTCGTGCATTAATGAAAGATAAAATCGAGAAACTTCGCGCCAGAGGCAGAATTAATGTGCCTATCCGCGCCATGATTGCCGGTATTCCAAATGTAGGAAAATCCACTTTCATCAATAAATATGTGGGGAAAACCACAGCAAAAACAGGGGATAAACCCGGTGTGACCCGCGGCAAACAGTGGATAAAACTGAAAAAAGACTTTGAACTTCTGGATACTCCCGGGATTTTGTGGCCCAAATTTGAAGATCAGCAGGTAGGTCTGAAACTGGCATTTACTGGTGCCATCAACGATGATATTCTGGATGCCCAGACATTGGCAACGGCTTTCATCAATCATATGATGGTGGTCAATCCTGATTGTATCCGCAAACGGTATAATATCGAATTTGATACCATTGCGGAGCCCCATGATGTACTGCGTCAGATTGCGGAAGCCAGAGGCTTTAAACTCAAAGGGGATGAACCTGACTTGGAACGCGCTTCCAAAATCCTCATGGATGAATACCGCGGTGGCAAGTTAGGTCGCCTGACACTGGAACTGCCGGAAGACATCAATGATATGTTGGCAGAAAAAGAAGCCAGAGAAAAAGAAAAAGCCCAGACGGATAAAGCCAGAAAGGCAGAATACAAAAAAAGAAAGAAATAAATAAAGCGATTAATAAAAAGGGTTTGCTGTTTTGCGACAGCAAGCCCTTATTTTTTATGTACGCTTTCTTTTCAGCAATTGCAGGGTATCTTCATTCAGACAGCCCAATGCACCCAGAAAGACCAGATACAGTATGCCCATACCCAACAGTGTTCCGCAGAATAACAGAGGGGAAGGGGTACTGGTTTGGATGATCAGACGGATAATAAGAGCCGCAGCGATTCCTGCGAGGATGGGACGTCCAAAACAGTCAAAGAGGGATGGCGATACACCTGTGCGCTTTTTCAGTTTCCGCAAAGAAAGAATGGTGACTGCTAGTAGACTGCAAAACCATCCGGCACAAAAGGCACTTAATCCCCAATAAGGCATAGCGAACCAAATAAAAGCAATGGTAATGAGTGAAGAAAGAATATGGCTCCAGAACAGGAAAAAATGTTCTCCCAAGCCATTCAACAGACCATTGATGGTGGTTTGCCCATATAAAAGAGGACAGAGAAATGCCAGTGGAAATAAAAGCTGCCCTAAATTGCTTCTGCCGTAGACTACATAACAGATTTCCCGCGGAAAAACAGCGAATAGGCAGGCAGAACCAGCACCTAATATAGAGGTCAGCAAAAGGGAAGCGGAAACAGTACGGCGAATGCGGTTGTTCTGGCTGACAGCACACGCTTCAGAAATTTCAGGCACCAGTGAAACGGAAAATGCCATGAGAAAGGCAGAAGGCAACATCAGCAAAGGCATTACCATCCCTGTCAGTTCCCCATAGGAAGCCAGTGCTTCTTGAGAACTGCTCCCGAATAATGCTAAGCGTTGGGGAATGAGGATATTTTCCAGCGTGGAAAGGAGAGAACCGGTGATGCGGATGGCACTTAAGGGAATTGCCATGGATAATATCAGGGAAAAACATGCGCCGGAAGAGATGGCAGGTTTACGAATGAATTTCCAACGGCGTTTTTTGTGCAGGTAGTGGAAGAACGTATAACAAAAAGCGCCGGCTTCGCCCAGTACGATGCCGCAGACGGCAGCAAAGCAAGCATATTCCAATCCTTGTGGTACAAAAATCCCTGCCAGCAGATAAATGGAGCCAATGCGAAGCAATTGCTCCAGAATTTGTGAAAATGCAGGAACTGTCATTTGCTGGAGTCCTTGGAAAAATCCCCGCAGGCAGGAACCAACGGACATAAAAGGAATGGCAAATGCCAGCAGCCGCAGAGAAAGAGCCGTCCTAGGCTCTTGTAAGACATGCAGGGCAATCCAGTCTGCACCCCAAAAGAGAACACAGCTGAGAAGGATGCTCAAAAGCAGACACAAGGAAGCAGATTGTTTGACAATTCTGCCGATGGAACCATTTTCTCCTCGGGCATGTTCCCGGGCAGTCAGGCGGGAAACGGTTACGGTGAATCCACCGGCAGTGATGCTCCATGCCAGTGTATATAAGGGCAAAATCAATTGATACAGCCCCATGCCTTCTGCGCCGATATAGTTGGACATGAAGATTCGGTAAAAAAATCCCATGCATTTTGTCAGGATATTTGCGCCGGCAAGTATGGCTGTTCCTACCAGCAGTTGTTTGCGTCCCATAAGTTCCTCCAAAAAAAGGCTTTTTATATTTTATAGGAAAAACAAAAAAATATGATTGTATTTTCTTTGTGTACATTTGTAATAAATAGTGAAATAAATTTCAGTTAGGCGAAAAAAGTTAATCAATAATATTGACAAATTCTGTATTTTTTTATATACTATCTATAAGAAAATCATAGGGAAGCCAGTTGATGCAGAGGGGAGACTTCGGACGTTCGAAACCGATGAAGCAATCCGCAGCCGCCGACTGCGGAGAATCTTTCAGGTAAACAGACCCTTTGTGGATGGAGCTCTGGAAAGTATTTCATTTACGATGAAATCGCCGTAGAAGTAAAACTTTCAGGCAAAGATACAGAGAGGATATGCAGGCAAACATGGTGCAGTGTGCCTACATATCCTCTTTTATTGTCCAGAGCGGTGATTTTCGAAAAAAGATGAAGGAGGATGATTTATGGAAAATAACAAACAGGAACTGAAAAAGAATTTGGGTATCTCTACTGCAATGGCAACAGTAGTCGGATGTGTAATTGGTTCTGGGGTATTTCTGAAGCCACAGGCAATCTATACAGCCACAGGCGGCGCACCAGGTCTGGGTATGATTGCATGGCTGATCACTGGTCTTGTATGTATTGCGGCGGCAATGACCTTTGCGGAAGTAGCGATCATGATCCCCAAAACAGGTGGTATGGTTGCATATCTGGAAGAAGCATTTGGTAGAAAGGTAGGTTTCTTGGCTGGTTGGATGCAGACCATTCTGTTCTACCCCGCCATGATCGCAGCACTTTCTGTAGCATTTGCACAGCAGGCAGCATTGTTCGTAGGGGACGGTTTGATCCTGCCTGTAGCAATTGTAGCAATTATTATCGTTATTGTTTTGAACGGTCTGGGCTCCGCAGTAGGCGGCGGCGCACAGGTTGTATTTACGATTTGTAAACTGATTCCTTTGATTCTGCTGATGGTATTCGGCTTTATCAAAGGTTCCGGCGACAATCCCATTTTCAGCCCCATGATCGGTCCCGATCTGAACCCCGCAGTTGTTCTGGGTCAGCTGATGATCGCGGTACTGTTCGCATTTGAAGGCTGGACAAACGTAGGTGCTATCGCAGGGGAAATGAAAAACCCCGGCAAAGACCTGCCTGTAGCAATCGTTGGTGGTGTATCCATCATCATGGCTGTTTACTTCGTTATCAACCTGGCATACCTGTGGGTACTGCCTGCAGATGAAATGATGAATATCGCAGTGCCTGCATCCGCAGTAGCCATTGCAGTATTTGGCGATTTCGGCGGTAAGATCATTTCCGTTGGTATCATGATCTCCGTATTGGGTGCAGCAAACGGTTTCGTTCTGTCCGGTTCTCGTGTATGCTACTCTCTGGCAGCAGAAGGTACACTGCCCGGCAGCAAATCTCTGGCAAAACTGAGCAAAACACAGGTGCCTTTCAATGCAATCCTGCTGGTAAGTATTCTGGGCGCTCTGTACGCTGTCAGTGGTCAGTTCAACATGCTGACAAACCTGGCTGTATTCTCTTGCTGGATTTTCTATACACTGACATTTATGGCAGTGATCCGTCTGCGTAAGACACAGCCTGATACAGTTAGAACATACAAAGTTCCTCTGTATCCTGTAATTCCTGCTATTGCCATCATCAGTGGTCTGTATGTAATCGTAAACCAGCTGTTTATGTCTGGTTTGCAGACAACAGTTCTTTCCGCTATCAGTATCGTTGTAACACTGATCGGTATTCCCGTATATGCGGCAACAACAAAAGGTAAAAATGCAAGATAAAAAATAACAAAAAACTGCAAATTTTTGTATTCATTAAAATTCCCTCTAAAACAGATACTCTCTTTGAGTATCTGTTTTTTATTTATATTTCATATGGGGAGAAACATTTTATACCCAATTTTGTAAAAAAATTACAATGTGCATTGTGTCTACGACAAAAAACAAAAGGATTCATTTTGTAATCAAAGATACGATAAGGGAGATTCCACTTCAAAAAGGTAAAAAAATCAAGAAAAATCGAATTCTTGTCATACAACATATGCAAAATAAGAAAATGCCTGTTCTGCTTGAAAAATAGGCAAAAGAGGCACTTTTTACTTTGTTTTTGTGTTGTTTTAAATACCACGAAATTGTATATAATGCATATAAAAATAGTTATTTTACAAAGAAAATATACATATTAAACAATAAAAAGTGCCGTGTTAAGAAAATGTTAGGAAATAAACCGTCATATAGCACTATGTCACTTGACATTTTCCTGTATGTAAATCATAATATAGACATTGGATTACAATACAAGGACACTATCGGCTAATATTTTAGAACCGATGGGTGCCAGCAACAATGGTTTTGATTTTTGCAGCTTTTGCGGAGGGATGATGGAATGTACCTGATTTTGCTTATATTGTGGTTTATATTCAGCGGCAAGGTGACACTGGAGATTTTCCTGTTTGGTCTGGTAATCTGCGGTTGGTTGTACTGGTTTATGACCAAACATATGGATTACAGCATTCAGAATGACTTGAAGCTGATTGCAAAAATTCCTCGTTTCATCAAATATGGCATCATTCTGGTTTGGGAAGTGATCAAGTCCAATCTGGCTGTTATCCGCATCATTCTTTCTCCTGGGCTGGAAGCAGATCCGACGTTTTATACCTTCGAAACAGATTTGAAAACAGAAGTAGCAAGGGTTACACTGGCAAACTGTATTACACTGACGCCGGGTACCTATACAGTTGCACTGGAGGATAACAAATACACCATTCATGCTTTGGACAAATCCTTTACAGAAGGCATCGAAGAATCGGTATTTGTCAAGCAGCTGAGAAAGTTGGAGGAATAAGCCATGAGTGTACTATTGGACAGAATTATGGAAGGCAGCATGGTGCTGCTGATTATCGGTATTTTTCTTGCCTTTGCAAGAGCGGTACGGGGACCTAGATTCACAGACCGTATCGTTGCCATCAATATGATTGGTACCATGACAACAGCAATTATTTGTATTTTATCGGCATATCTGAAAGAATCCATGTTGGTGGATGTGGCACTGGTTTATACACTGCTGAGCTTCTTGGCAGTGGTCATCATCTGCCACGTGGTTACACTGCACCACAAGGGGCGCGAATTGTATCTGAAACGGAAAGAACAGGAGGCGGAAAAACAATGAGAGAGATCATAGCGGGTATTTTCATTTGCATGGGCACCATTGTATTTGCCTTGTCACTGCTGGGAATCTACCGCCTGAAATATGTGATGAACCGTATGCATGCGGCAGCAATGGGTGACACCATGGGGCTGGGATTGGTAGTCATTGGACTTATCATTTTAGGTCATGATGTGTTCCACATTGCAAAATATATTCTGGTGATCCTGTTTTTCTGGATGTCCAGTCCCATCGCTTCTCATATGATTGGGAAGGTGGAAATGCTGACGAATAAGGACTACGACGAAAGGGTGCATGGCAAATGAGTATGGAAGTCAGTACAATCATACAAATGCTGCTGGTGGTATTTTTGATTGCCAGCGCCATTGGGGTATCGGTTACAAGAAATTTGTTTATTGCGGTAATTGTCTTTATGGGGTACAGCTCCATCATGGCAATTATCTGGGTATTTTTACAGTCGCCTGACCTTGCCATTACAGAAGCGGCAGTTGGCGCAGGCGTAGACAGCGTATTGTTCTTCCTCACGCTGAAAAAAGTACATGCGCTGAAAGGTACAAGAGAGGGTTAATATGAAAGAAGAAAAATCGTTCTGGCGAAAACTGAATGCTTGGATCAACGGAGAGGAAGCCCTGATTCATGCCGATGAATACATCGCCAGAAGGGAACAGCCGAAAAAACGGCAATGGCTGAAACGTCCTAACATACAGGAAATCAAGTCCAATAAAGGGCTGTACTGGTTTTTGTGTGTATTGATCTCCATTGTGTTCATCACCATCATGCTGCTGGTGGTATCCAATCTGCCAACATTTGGCGATCCCATGGACCCTGCCAATAATGAGGTCATGGAACGCTATCTGGAAAAAGGCATTGAAGAAACAGGGGCTATCAACTTTGTAGCAGGCATGATTCTGGACTATCGTGCATTCGATACCTTTGGGGAATCTAATGTATTGTTCCTGGCTGTTATCTGCGTACTGATGCTGCTGAAACGGGATAAGAAAAACATCAGTGAAGCAGAGGATAAGGAAATTGCAGAAGACGAAATGCTGGATGCGGCAGACCACAAATCCATTTTGAAGGTCGGCGCGAAGTATCTTTCTCCGTTGATTATCCTTTACGGCATTTACGTTATTCTCAATGGGCATCTTTCTCCCGGCGGCGGCTTCTCCGGCGGTTCCATCATCGGTGCAGGTCTGATTCTGTATGCAGCTGCCAACGGACATAAGAAAATGCAGACATTCTTTACATTTAAGACATTTACAGGCATCAGCGTTGCCTGCCTGCTGACGTACTGCGCATGCAAGAGTTATTCCTTCTTCACAGGGGCAAACCATGTGGGATACGCCATTCCCAAGGGGACACCTGGCAATATTCTCAGTGCCGGATTTATCCTGCCTCTGAATATCTGTGTTGGATTGATTGTTGCCGCTACCATGTACGGATTTTACGCACTGTTTACAAAAGGGGATATCTGATATGAGTCATTTGCTGATTAACTATTATGAAGCGGCTTCGGTAATCCTGTTTGGCATTGGATTCATGAATCTGCTTCTGCAAAATAATTTGATTAAAAAATTCATAGGTTTGAACATCATGGATACGGCAGTATACCTGTTCTTGGCAGCAAAAGGCTACATCAACGGCAGAGTCGCCCCCATTTTGTCAAACGGCATCATTGATGCGGATTATTACATCAATCCGGTACCAGCGGGTCTGGTGCTGACAGGTATCGTCGTTTCTGTCAGCATTACGGCTTTTTCTCTGGCACTGGTACAACGGCTGTATAAACATTACGGCACACTGAATATGGACGAAATCATGCGGTTGTCCAGAGAAAGGGAGGGTGAATGATGGAGCATGTGAATTGGATACACAACATTCCCTTCTTCAGCATTTTTCTGGCAATGTTCTGCGGCATCATCACACCGCTGATTAAGAACGGAAAGACTGCCTATAAAGTACATGCGCTGATGGTGCTTATTGTTGCAATCATGTCGGCAATCCTGCTGGTCAATGTGACAACCACAGGGGAATCCTTCACATTCATGATGGGTCACTTCCCCGCACCTTGGGGCAACGAACTGCGTGCAGGTCCATTGGAAGCCATGATGGCGCTCATCTTCAGCGTGGTTATGCTGCTGACAACCACAGGCGGTCAGGAATTTATTTTCCATGATATTGTGCCTGAAAAACAGAGTTTTTATTTCATTATGCTCAATGCCTTGTTTGGTTCCATGCTGGCATTGGCGTATACAAACGATATTTTCACAGCTTATGTATTTATCGAAATTCTGACCATTGCTTCCTGTGCACTTATCATGGCAAAGGGGACTGCTCAGGCAATGGTAGGTACCACACACTATCTGGTAATTAGTTTGCTGGGTTCCGGTACCATTTTGCTGGGGATCAGCATCCTGTACAGCATTACAGGACACCTGCTGTTCCCCCAGATGAAAGAAGCCATTGTGGAACTGGTGGCAACAGGACAGTATACATTCCCTCTGCTGGTGGTAACAGGGTTTGTGTTTATCGGTCTTGCCATCAAAAGTGCGCTTTTCCCCTTCCATTCTATGCTGCCCGGTGCTTATCAAGCGGCAGTTCCAACATCCAGTGGGGTGTTGTCCGGTCTGGTGCTGAAAAGCTACATCTTCCTTGCCATCAAACTGATTTATAGTGTATTTTCCGTAGATGTTATGCTGCAGCTGAAAATCATTGACATTCTGTTTGTATTTGGTCTGGCTGGTATGGTCATGGGGTCTGTGTACGCCATGCGGGAAACCCGTATGAAACGTATGCTTGCTTATTCTTCCGTGGCACAGATTGGGTATATCTACATGGGTATCGGCATGTCTACCAGAATTGCCATGGTTGCGGCTTGCTTCCATATCCTTGCCCATGCGGTGACAAAATCCATGCTGTTCCTTTGCTGCGGTCAGATGGTGCAGGACAGCGGCGGCAAAGAACAGATTTATTATCTGAGAGGTGCTGCACGGAGAAATCCTGTGGCAGGCATCGGCTTTACGGTCGGGGCATTGTCCATGGTCGGTGTGCCGCTGTTTGTAGGCTTTATCTCTAAGCTGTATTTCGCAACGGCGTCTGTATACTCGCCGGGGAAAATGGCAGCGGTTTTGATCGTCCTGGGGATCAGCATGATCCTGAACGCAATGTATTTCCTGCCTTCCGTTATCGCAATCTGGACACCTGTCAAGACAGAAGGAGAAGAACAGACACGTGTTTCTGTTTCGCCGGCTTTTGGCGTTTGTATCATTTTGTTTGTGCTGATCAATATCGCGTTGGGCGTATATTATCGTCCATTTATCGAAGTCATTGAACGGGGCATCATTTTGCTGCAGTAATAACGGGAGCATGAGGGGATAGGTGATAAAAAATGAACGGAAATGCAATCCTGCTGTTTCCTTTATTGTTTCCCGTGATTGCCGGCATTGTCATCGGCTTTCAGAAACAGGAAAAACAGCGGAATTTACTGGTGTTTGCAACACTGGTCATAGAACTTGGGGCGGTGCTCTATTTGTCCATGGGAGAATATACCTTCACCCTGTGGCAGATGACAGACCGTCTTGCGCTGGCATACCACACAGATGGTCTTGCTAAGCTGTTTGCCTGCATGATTTGTATCATCTGGCTGCTGGCAGGAATTTATGCCTTTGAATACATGAAACATGAACAGAAACCAGCACGGTTCTTCATGTTTTATACCATGTCGCTGGGAGCGCTTATGAGCCTTTGCTTCTCCGCGAACATGATGACATTATATTTATCTTATGAATACATGACACTTCTTACATTGCCTTTGGTTATCCATACAGGAACACCGGAAGCAGTGCGGGCTGGTATGAAATATCTGGGGTATTCCGTATTTGGCGCAGGTTTGGGGCTCATGGGCTTCTTCTTCCTGAACAGCTATTGCGATACCACCACATTCATGCCCGGCGGTACATTGAATCTGGAACTCTTGGCAGGCAATGAAAATGTGTTGCTGGCAGTATACTTCCTGATGATGATTGGTTTTGGCTGTAAAGCGGGTATGTTCCCGCTGCATGCGTGGCTGCCTACAGCACACCCGGTAGCACCTTCACCGGCATCTGCCGTCCTTTCCGGTATCATCACAAAAGGCGGCGTCATTGCCATCATCCGTGTGACATATTATCTGGTAGGACCTGATTTTATCCGTGGTACATGGGTGCAGAATACACTGCTGACCCTTGCCATCATCACCGTATTTATGGGTTCCATGCTGGCATATAAAGAAAAATTGCTGAAACGCCGTCTGGCATACTCCACAGTCAGTCAGGTTTCTTATGTGCTCTTTGGGCTGTTCCTGCTGCACCCACTGGGATTCTTGGGTGCACTTATGCAGGTGGTATTCCATGCGGTGGCAAAGAATATTCTGTTCCTTGGGGCAGGCGCAATCATTTACAAAACAGGTAAAACATTCGTATATGAATTGAGAGGACTGGGGAAAGAAATGCCTATTGTGATGTGGACATTTGCCATTGCTTCTCTGTCCCTTATCGGGATTCCGCCCACAGCCGGTTTTGTCAGCAAATGGTATCTGGCACAGGGTGGTCTGCAGCCGGACTTCGGCACTTTAGGGCTTGTTGGTGTTGCAGTGCTTATGGTCAGCGCATTGCTGACGGCGGGGTATCTGCTGCCCATCGTATCGGCGGCATTTTTCCCGGGAAAAGATTTTGATTACGGCAGTCTGAAAAAGAAAGAGCCCAATTACCTGATGACGGTTCCGCTGATTCTTTTGGCATTGGCAGCGGTGGCATTCGGGGCGTTCCCCCAGTGCCTGACAGACTGGATCACAAACATTAGCGGCGTCATTTTCTAAAGAAAAGGTGGGAACAATATGGGCGCATTGATTACGGTTTTACCGGTATTCTTTCCGATTCTTGCGGGAATTTGTCTGCTGCCGGTAAAATTCAAGGAAAGAAAACAACGAGAACAATGGGTTTTGACCATTGTGGTTTTGAACGCAATTTTTGCCCTGTTCGCCATCTGGAGCGGAAAGGCAGATGCGTTTACACTGTTCCATTTCAGCGATAAGCTGTCCTTGGAACTGCGGATGGATGGTCTGTCCAAGGTATTTGGCACCATGGTATCTATCCTTTGGATTCTGACCACCATTTACGGGTTTGAATATATGACCCACGAAGGACATGAAGACCGATTTTTCGCATTCTTCACCATGACCTTTGGCGTGGTATTGGGGATTGCCTTTTCCGGTAACTTCCTGACCATGTACTTATTCTATGAATTTTTGACACTGGTTACATTGCCTTTGGTTATGCACGCCATGGACAACAAGGCAAGACACGCCGGAAAGATGTATATTCTTTACATGATGTTCGGTGCGGCATTGGCGTTCATCGGCTTTGTATTTGTGTACTGCTATGGTACATCCATCGACTTTGTGCCGGGTGGGGTGCTGAATCCTATTCTGGTGGCAGGGCATGAAACCACATTGCAGCTGGTATTTATTGCCGCATTCTTCGGTTTTGGTGTCAAAGCGGCTGTTTTCCCGCTGTATCGTTGGCTGCCAAAAGCATCTGTGGCACCGACACCTGTTACAGCGCTGCTCCATGCGGTAGCTGTCGTAAAATCCGGTATCTTTGCCATCATCCGTCTGACGTATTACAGCTTTGGCACGGATTTTCTGGTGGGTACCGTGGCACAGAATGTGATGCTGGTGGCAGCTGCTATCACCATTGTATTTGGTTCCACAGTTGCTCTGCGGACACCTCATATCAAGAGAAGATTTGCGTATTCCACAGTGTCTAATCTGTCTTATATCATTTTCGGTATTGCGCTGATGACACCTCTGGGATTGGCGGCAGCATTGATGCACATGATTTACCATGCGGTACTGAAAATTACACTGTTCTTTACAGCTGGTGCGGTGCTGTATAAGACCCATCGGGAATACCTGTACGAAGTGGAAGGCTTTGGCAGACTGATGCCTGTCACATTTGCAGCCATGACCATTACGGGCATTGGGCTGGTAGGTATTCCGCCTTTTGCAGGATTCCACAGTAAATGGGCATTGGCAACGGCGGCAGTGCAGGGCGGAAATCCTGTATCCTATTTGGGAATTTTGGCGCTGATTATTTCCGCATTGTTGACAGCTCTGTATGTGTTTTATATTGTGGTGCGGGCGTACTTCCCTAGAAATAAGGAGTACCCAGAAGGATATTATGACCATGTCCAAGACCCGAACTGGTATATGAAAGGTCCCTTGATTATACTGACCATCGCATCTCTGGTGCTGGCATTTACACCGGGACCTTTGATGGAAGCTTTGCAGCGTGTTGTTATGCACTTGAACTAAAGGAGGGGAGAAAAAATGAATCATTCAATCATATTGCCATTTTTGGTTTTCTTCCCTATGCTGGGCGGTATCATCGGCTATATCATTGGCAGAAAGAATAAAAACGCCAGAGATTACTGGGCAATGCTGGTAACCCTCCTGACATTCGGCGCATCACTGCTGCTTATTGGCAAAGAAGAAGTCTTTCAGGAAGCAGGTATCTGTGGTCTGGGACTGCTCTTTGCCGGCGGCGGACTGCAAGTCATTCTGGCGGTACTGACTGGGGCTATCTGGTTTATCACTACCATTTATTCCAAAGAATATTTCCAGCAGGACAGAAACCGCAATCGGTATTATCTGTTCATGCTGCTGACAGAAGGGGCAACCATGGGGATTTTCCTCTCTGCCGACTTCTTTACTACATTTATTTTCTTCGAAATCATGTCCTTTACTTCTTTTGTGATGGTTATGCACGACGAAACAAAAGAAGCTATCCGGGCTGCTCACACCTATCTGGCTGTGGCAGTGCTGGGGGGCTTGGTGACACTCATGGGGCTGTTCATGCTCTATCAGAAAACGGGCACTTTGCAGATGGATCTGCTCCAGCAGTTTATGGCACAACAGACCGATAAATCTGCATTCTATGGCATTGGTGTTCTGGTGTTCTTCGGCTTTGCGGCAAAAGCGGGGTTATTCCCTCTGCATATCTGGCTGCCAAACGCTTATACATTGGCACCTGCCCCTGCCAGCGCACTGCTGTCCTGTCTGCTGACAAAGACTGGTGTGTTCGGTATTATGATGATTACCGCAAAAATCTTTTTCCATGATGCTCCTTGGGGAAATTTCATGCTCATTCTTGGTATGATCACCATGCTCATGGGTGCAATTCTGGCACTGTTCTCTATCAACCTGAAACGGACACTGGCGTGTTCTTCCATGTCCCAGATTGGTTTTATGATGGTGGGTATTGCCATGCAGGGTATTTTGGGCGAACATAACGCCATTGCCGCTTCCGGTACCTTGCTGCATTTCATCAACCATTCCATGCTGAAACTGGTGCTGTTCCTGTCCGCAGGCGTGGTATTTATGAACCTGCACGAATTGGATTTGAATAAAATCAAAGGTTTTGGACGGGATAAACTGCTGCTGAAAGTGGTATTTCTCATGGCACTTTTGGGTATCGGCGGTATTCCTCTTTGGAATGGCTATGTCAGCAAAACACTGCTTCATGAAAGTATTGTGGAATACATTCACATTCTGGAAGAAGCGGGACAGTCTGTGTTCTATATGAAAACAGTGGAATATCTGTTCCTTTTTGCCGGCGGTTTGACACTGGCGTACATGACAAAGATTTTTGTTGCTGTTTTTGTAGAGAAAAACAGCCATCCCTTACCGGTGCAGAAACAGGGGGCTTATTTGAACCCTGTGAATAAAGTGATTTTGGCATTGTGCGCATTGGCACTGCCCGTGTGCGGCATGCTGCCGCATCTGACACAGGATCGTATTTCCGCTGTTGGTGTCACATTCCTGGGTGCCCATGCACCAGATCACGCAGTGGAATACTTCGCTTGGGTGAACTTGAAAGGCGCAGTCATTTCCCTCATTGTAGGCGCGGCTGTGTACTTCCTTTTTGTCCGTACCGTTTTGATGCGGGAAAACGAAGATGGCGAAACCGTTTATCTGGATCGTTGGCCTGCATGGCTGAATCTGGAAGAAAAGGTATACCGTCCGCTGCTGCTGGGGGTACTGCCTTTTATCGGTGGTTTCTTCGCAAGATTGGCAGGTACTTTGACAGATGGGTTTATTTCCCTGCTGCGTATGGCAATCTTTAACAGCGACAACGCAAGAGTCATTCCTCCAGAAGATAAGTATTTCTCTGCTTATACCGATGGGGAAACAGACAAAACCGTTTACCGGGAAGGCTTTGCACGAAGCCTGCTGATGATTGGTATCGGTCTTGCCATTGCCATGCTTTATATTTTGATTTAAATAAAAAAAGATAGATGAAACGGGGGATTCTCGGGGCATCTATCTTTTTTTCGTTATTTGACAGGAAGCTTTTTGCTATGTAAAATAAAATTAGAACAAGTCATACAAAAGGAGAACGAACATACATGAATTGGAAAAAAACAGCAGCCCTTGTGCTGGCATCTGTATTTATACTGGGAGGCTGCTCGGAAAAACGAGAACAGGCACAGCAAATGCTTGCTCAGGCGAAAGAGGAAAATCGCCACGAAGCCACCACTTTTGCCATGGATACCATCATGACATTTACGGTGTACCATGAGGATGGCGAACAGATTATGACCGACGCGGAACAGGAAATCCGCAGACTGGAACGTTTGTTTTCTGTGACCATGGAGGACAGCGAAATTGCACAGCTCAATGCCAATGCAGGAAAACAAGCGGTGCCGGTTTCTGAGGATACCATGTATCTGCTGAAAACCGCTAAGGAAATGGATGAGTTGACAAATGGATGTTATGATATGACCATTTCTCCTGTGGTGAAGGCGTGGGGATTTACAGAGGAAGAACATCATGTGCCTACCCAGGCGGAACTGGATGCACTGATGCCTCTGGTGGATAACGACAGTGTGATACTTTCTGAAGAAGACCAGACGGCGTATCTGGCAAAAGAAGGTATGGCAGTAGATTTGGGCGGTATTGCCAAAGGCTACACTTCTGATGCAGTCACAAAACTTATGAAAGAAGAAGGCGTAGAATCCGCCTTGATCTGGCTTGGCGGCAATATTTCTGCCATCGGCAATAAACCCGACGGAAATCCTTGGAAAATAGCCGTGGAAAACCCCTTAAATACAGAGGATTATGTAGGCTTGGTGGAAGTATCTGACTGTTCTGTCATTACATCTGGCGGATACCAGCGGTACTTCGATCAGGACGGCAAACGGTACCATCACATCATCGACCCTGCTACGGGATATCCTTCCGACAGCGGTCTGCTTTCTGTGACTATCATTTCGGAAAACGGCACAAAAGCCGATGCCCTTTCTACAGCCCTCTTTGTTATGGGCTATGACCGCGCAGTGGAATTATGGCGGCAGAGTGATGATTTTGAAGCAATTTTTGTAACGGAAGATGGGAAAGTCATTGCCACAGAAGGGATTGCGGATCAGTTCACTTTTGAGGGACAGGACAATGATTTTACATATGAAACGGTGACAAGATAAAGAAAGGCGGGTATGTTATGAAAAAGTTGGCAACATTTTTGAATGATTATGTGCTGGAATGCGACTGGAAAGACATGGCACTGATCAAAACCTGTGTTTGCGCTTTTGGGGTGATGCTGGGTCTGACAGTAAAAAAAGAACGGAAAAAACCCATTATGATCATCAGTTCTTTGATCTTTCTGGTGACAGCATGCTTGACAGCAGTGCGGTTTGTGCTGGAATTGTCTGAGGATGATTTTGAAGAAGATTTCGAAGAAGATCACAAAGACGATGAAGAAGGCTTTGTGATGCGGATTGTAGCAGAAGACGAATAAAAATAAAAAGACCGAATCTTTATAGGTTCGGTCTTTTTTTGTCAAAGGCGTTTTTTCAGTATACGTTTTTCCAACAGATTGATGGCTTCGTAAAGAAGTGCTGCCAAAATGGAGAGAATGACAACACTCATGAGAACCCAGGAAAGTTTGAAAACCTGGCTTCCGTAGATAATGAGGAAGCCCAGACCTGCCTGTGCCACCAGAAATTCCCCGACGATCACGCCCACAAAGGAAAGCCCGACGTTGATTTTCAAAGCGTTGACCATACAGGGAATATTGGCAGGAAATACGACTTTTTTCAGAATCTGCCATTTTCCGCCGCCAAAAATGCGGATGAGTTTGATTTTTTCCTCGTCGGTCTGTAAAAATCCGTTGAGAACAGTCATGATGGTAACAATGACAGATGTGAGCAGTGCCACAACGATGATGGAAGTTTTGCCATTGCCCAGCCAGACAATGATGATTGGGGCAAGGGCTGTTTTGGGCAAGGCGTTGAGAACCACCAGATAGGGCTCTGCTACATCGGAAATCATCCGGTTCCACCAGAGCAGTATGGCAGTCAGTGTACCGAGAATGGTGCCAAGCACAAAGCCGGCAACGGTTTCTGCTAACGTAACGCCGATGTGTTTCCAAAGCATACCGTTTTCTGCCATTTCCACAGCGGTCGCCCAGATTTCTGTGGGCTGGCTGAACAGAAAGGCATCTACCCAGCCTTTGCGGGCAGCTACTTCCCACAAGAGGAAAAAGCCAACCAACAGCAAAATCTGTATGGTGTAGATGGTATAACGCCGCAGTTTCAGACGACGCAGAAAGGCAGCCTGCTGGGCAGAAACGGGAGGTCGTTTGATTTCACGCCACATGGACATCCAGCTCCTTCCAGATTTGATTGAAATATTCTCGGAATTCCGGGGCTTCCCGGGCTTTCATGGGGGTACGGTTTTCCACGGAAAGGGAAATGGTGTGGATTTTTTTCAGCCGCGCGGGACGACCAGATAACACGATGACGCGGTCGGAAAGGCTGATGGCTTCGGAAATGTCGTGGCTCACCAGAAGGGCTGTTTTTCCTTCCTTGCGGATGATGGTACCGATTTCGTCTGCTACAGACAGTCTGGTTTGATAATCCAAGGCAGAAAAAGGCTCATCCAGCAGCAGAATATCTGGGCGGACGGCAAGGGTACGAATCAAGGCAGCCCGTTGGCGCATGCCGCCGGAAAGTTCCGAAGGGAAACGGTCTTTGAAATCGCCTAAGCCGTATTGATCCAGCATGTGGTCTACAAAAGCGATGTTTTCCGGTGTCAGTTTGCCTTGCAGTTCCAATCCCAATTGGGCATTGCGGCGTATGGTGCGCCATTCCAGCAGATGGTCTTTTTGCAGCATGTAGCCGATGTTGCCGTTGACGGAAAGACTGCCGGATGAAGGGGGAATCAGTCCTGCCAGCATGGATAATATGGAGGATTTACCGCAGCCGCTGGGACCAACAATGGTGACAAATTCCCCTTCCTCCACGGAAAAAGACAGATGGGAAACGGCCTTCGTTTCGCCGCTGAGACTGTGATAACTGAGGGTGACATCATGCAGAGAAAGCATGGGGCGCAATGGGAAGACCTCCTTTGCAAATTATATGTTTATACTATGGAGGCAGGGACAAAAGGTGCCTTTCCTACTGTAAAAAACTGTGGTATACTTTTGAAAAAATGAAAGAAGGGATTTTATGTCACAGGAAATCAAACCAGCATTGGTTGTTATTGATATGGAAGAAGGATTTTTGAACGAAAACTCTCCGCTGTACATCAAACAGGCGGCAGATACGGTACCTGCACTGGCAAAGGTCATCGCCGAAGCGAGAAACAGAAAAATTCCCGTTTTCTTTGTGAACCGCATTTACCGGAAAGACGGCAGCGATGTGGAAGCGTGCCGTTATGACAACTGGCTGGCAGGGGGACGCTGTTTGGCGCCAAACAGCACCGGGGACTGCTCCATTGAAGTGCCGGAAGCTTTTACACCACAGGCAGGGGATTATACCATCATCAAGCCTAGATTCTCTGCATTTTTCCAGACGGAACTGGATTTGATTCTGCGCAGACTGCGGGTGGACACCGTTATTTTGACTGGTACCACCACACCAAACTGTATCCGTGCAACCTGCTATGATGGGTTATCTCTGGACTATAATGTGGCAATCATCGAGGATTGCTGTTCTTCCAGAAGTGAAGCGGTACAGAAAGCCAATATGGAGGATATGGCATTTATCGGCGCAACGGTGTTGGATGCGGAAGCCTTCCTGAAAGAAGGCGTTGTCATGAAAAATGTGGTGCAGGAAGTGCGAGATCGGGTGGAAGCGGACGAAACAGCACCGGAATAAAAAACAGGGGTAAAATGGGGGCGGTGAAAGGAGTTTCGTATGAAAAAGAAAGGGATTTTTCTGCTGGCAGGCGTGCTTGTCATTGGCATACTGGCTTCTGCATTGCAGACCCATTTGAAAGTCCAGACATATAAGCTGGAATCTTCGAAAATTACATCTCCAGTCCGTCTGGCAGTGGTTACAGATCTGCACAGCACCATTTACGGTGAGAATCAGGAGAAACTGGTAGCATTATTAGAGGCACAGGAACCTGATGCTATACTGCTGTCAGGGGACATTGCAGATGACGAAGTGCCCCATGACGGTACAAAGCAGCTGCTGGATGCCATTGGAAATACATATCCTTGTTTTTATGTTTCTGGCAATCATGAGCATTGGTCTGGAGAATATGAGAAAATCGCGGAAATGATTGCTTCTTATGGCGTTACCGTTTTGGAGGGAGAAACAACGGAGCTGGATGTCAACGGCAATGTCGTTCAGATTGCAGGCGTCAATGACCCGGATAAGTTCTCTGATTTTTCTGAATGGGAAAGCCAATTGGAGCAGGTGAAAGCAGAAAGGAATGACGATGATTTTACCATTCTCCTATCTCATCGCCCGGAATTGGTACAGTGGTATGCAGAAAGCGGCTTTGATTTAGTGGCGGCTGGACATGCCCATGGGGGACAGGTGCGGATACCCTTCATTTTGAATGGGTTGTTTGCGCCCAATCAGGGATGGTTCCCGGAATATGCTGGAGGTATGTATCCACTGGAGGAAACTACTATGGTGGTAAGTCGGGGACTTTGTAAAAACAATCTGCCCCGTATCTGGAATCCGCCGGAAGTGGTCATGGTGGAATTGGTACCGAGTGAAGTGTGAAATAGGAAACGCATTTCAAGAGGGTATGAAGAAAAGTCTGTAAATAAGATTCTTCTATGATAAGACTGGGTGGAATGCTTTGAAATGAAGCACTCCACCTTTGTTTTATATATACCATCCAAAAGATGGCATGTCAATAACAGGCGGCTTTTCCGCCTGTTTTAACCAATCTGTTCTTTTTATTCTGGAAGCCGTCCTTCATACATAATACTTAATTCTCCGTAGACCTGACCCCAGTTCCGGATGGTGGTTGTCCATTTTTTTGTGGCTTCAAAGGTAGCCAGATACAGGGC
>NZ_JADCKK010000018.1:0-51408 GCF_014982935.1 Anaerotignum lactatifermentans
GACGGATGTGATTAATCCAAAAAGAGCCTCGCCAGACCAATTACTCCCTTATCATAAAAAAATAAGTGCAGAGGGTAAAGCACAAATGATATGCTTTATCTCTTACACTTATATGGTACTAAAAAGAGATGGTTTATCTTGAACCGCAAGGGTTTTAAAGTGTTCCATCTCTTCTTTCATTTCCTGTATGCGTCGATCCATTCTCGCTTTATCCAAATATGGTTTATATGCCTTTTCCAATTCTTGTATGGTGGTTTGGTACATAGTCAGTTCTGGCAAGCTGTCCTTTCCTTTGACCTCATACATCAGGCATATTGATAAATCTGCCATACGCAAGATGCTGGCAAGGAGTGGTTTCGTGTCATCATCTCCCTTCTTCACCAGTTTTTCCGCTTGCTTGAAATCTCTTTTGATCTGTTCCAGATAAAAAGAACGACCTGATTTTTCGTATTCCTGTTTACGCCATTTCATATATGGGCTTTCTGTGTTGGCATTTAGGATACCAAGTTTTCTGACTGCAACATTGTATGCTATTTTCTTCGGATGGGACTGCGGAAGGATAGCTTCCACACCATGTTCTGCCTTCAGCTGCTCGTTCCAGTCTTTATAGAGAGGGTATTTCCTTTTGATTTTTTCTCCATCATAACCCTTTTCAATGAGGATATCATTTAATTTATCACAAGCTTCAATGCCTGCTGCATCGTAATCCAGACAGATAAAAATCTCCTGGATGTTTTTTTGATCCTCCAAAAATTGCAGTAATGGTTTCGGTGAAAGTCCATCCAGTGCCAGAAAGCTGTCTGCTTTCCATTCATCATTTCTTAATGTAATAAACGATATCAAATCAATGGCAGCTTCAAACACATAGAGCTTGCTGCTATCCCCTCTCCAGCAGAAACCGTACCTGCAGTCAGAACCGACAACAGTCATTCGAAATCCTTTTGCCTGCTCTGCTGTGGATTTTTTGCAGGCTGACTTTGATACTCCATCTTTATCTGTTCTCACAAAAACAATGTTGCCATGTTCTTTTTCCTGATAAAGTATTTTCTGTTCCACAAAACTTCTCACCACATCTTTATCCAGAAATCTTGTTTTTAAAAGATAGGCAAACAATCGTTTCATATTATTGTCTTTTTCAGGAAGTATGAATTCAGATTTTTCCATTTTATTTTCGAAAGGATTCACATCATTTTTGACTGCATTTTCTTCCTTTTCTTTTGCCTTATCCTGCTCTGCGTTTTTCTTCCTGCCAAGTTCTGGTTCTTCTCCATGCAGAAGTTCTTTCATAGCAGTGCGAAAGTTCATGCCGTAAAACTCCTGCATAAATTTCAGTGGATAGCCGCCTCGCATATTTTTATGGTCATACCAACGGTTTCTTCTGACGGAAATGCTGTCATGCTCTCCTGTGGAGTCTTTGTAGATCAGCACTGACTCGCTTCCCGTTTTTCTGAGGTGTTCTCCTTTTTGCTGAAGGAATTCCTCCAGATTTGTCTGGTTTGCCTTATCGATCTGTTCCTGGGTATAAAGTGCCATATGCTTCCTCCCTGTCTTTTGCCCTGTCCAGAGCATTTTCCACACAGCTGTAATCAAAGCTGTGTTCCTCATACGCCTCTCCATTGCTTCCACTTCTTTTTCTTTTGGGAATGCAAATGGTGTTTCTCTCATCAGAAAAACCGTTACATCCAAAACACCTTTTTCTGTTTTCAGGTTCCAGTTTGTCTTTTGATAGATTTCATTGGGATAAATTGCTTCTATGTTCTTTAAATCAGATTCTTCCAACTTCCAAATAACTGCTGGCACGATTTCATCTCCAACCTCCAGTGTGGGCATGGCAGTTTCATAAAATCTGCGGAATTCTAATACACAGTCTTTCAGACCGCATTGCATAAATAGTATTGCTGATGGACAAATCTCCTGTAGCTTTTCTTCCTTCATATATCCATCGTAAGTCAATAAATAAACCATATTTCATCCCCCTCATACTTCCAATTCCAAATCACTAACTACTTGTTCCTCTACATGGTTATCCATCATTTCTTCTTCTGATTGAGTCTGATTGCAGACTTTTTTTGATTCGATTTCCGTTGGTTCCATCATCTTCTGCCATGCGGAGTTGCCTTCCAAATTTTTTGTCAGCATTTTTCTTGCAAACTTATATTCTTCGCCAACCATGCCAGCTCGCACCAACCAAGTACGCATCATGAATTTATCATTTTGATTCTCACTTTTCTTTTGGCTGACAGTACGGTTGTTTTCCACAAAGCTGCTGACGATCTGTGCAAACTGAATATCACTGAGCAGTTCTTTTTTATTGAGTGTGCTTTTGAAGTAAGGAAACGAAATGACACCGTTCTCTTTGCCTTGACTGGTGTCTGCCACTTGTGAAAAGGGAATGTCTAACGCTTTTTGAAATAATTCCCCTTTGCTCTCATAAAGATTTTCCAGATTGGTCTGGTACTTCTCCCAGTTCTCAATACAACTTACATCCAGAAGCAGATTCATTTTCGTGGAGTCATTGACGATAGCACCTCTTAGTTCCAACTGTTCCAAGGCTTTTTCCAGCATTGGAAACTCATTTTCATATAAAAATGGTGAGAGCAGTTTCACTTGGTACATATAGTTTGCTCCCACCACTTTTTCTCCGTTATATTTTTCTGCTTTGATGCTGTCAGAGGGAAGGATACGCCACAGCCTTTGATTTTGATCTGGAACGTTATATCCATTGTCCGACAGACAGAAAACGACTTTTGTATCAAACTGTTCCGCCAAAATCTCTGCCACAACTTTCCTTGTAATCCCCGTCATATCCATCTCAACACCATATTTTTTCCATCTCATACGCTTCCCTCCTTACATTTTCTGTCCATGGGCTTCTTTCTTTTCCATGATTTTACGCATCAGCTTCTTATCTACATGAATCTGTTGTTTCTTTCTGTCATAATCCTCTTGAATCATATGGCTGATGTGTTTCATCAGAAGCAGGAACTGTTTTTGCGCCTGCATTTGATGAAACTTTTTTGTTCGTTCTTCCCAGCTTTCTTTTGCATTTACTTTTTCATGATTTTCTTTCTCTGAATCTTTTTTGATTGCTTCATCTATTTCCGAAAGCTCCAACGCAGATTTCAAAACCATGTTTTTGATATTACGGAACTCTGGTTCGTCCGCAAGGGTTCTTCTGGCACGTTCCTGATTCTGATATGTAGAAAGGATATCGTCTTTCAATCCCAGCCAGCTTTCATAGGCTTGTGAAATCTTTTTGTCCTTGCTGATTTCTTTGACGATTTCATCCACCAGTATTTTATTTTCTTTCTCCAGCCTTCCATAGACCTTTTTATGTTTTGTTGTTTTCAGTTTTTGAGATAATTCCCAAAGCAAAGCTTCCGCTTTTGGATGATCTGTATCTTCCATTGCCATTGCCTGTTTCAGTTTCCTGTCAAAGTATTTTTTCAGCTCGTCCCTGACCTCATCTTTCTGCTCATAGATGTGATACAGCTCATCATGGAATATCTCATTGGCAAAAGAACTTCTCAACTTCATTAAGTTCTGTCTGCCCAAATATCCTTCTTTTGGATTTTTGGAATAGCACATCAAATGAATATGAGGATGATGCCCTTCATTATGAAAAGCACCATACCATACAAAATGCTCTACAGGGATTCCCATTGCCTTTGCAATCTCTGGTGCTTTACCTCGCACCAGTTCTCTCCACATAGCGGCATTATCATATCCAAGACGAACTGCATCCTCTCGTTTCAATGACAAAACAAATGTCCAAATGTTGCCGTTATGTTCCGCAACTTCTTTTGCCACCTGATTCAAATCGATTTCTTTATCTGATCCATTCCACAGTGCATGTCCCTGTTTCCCTCGTTCTGCTCTTGGTCTTTTGGCAAGGTAGCCAACATAGTTTTCCATGCTGTCTTCCCTTGCCAAGCCTTCTTCGGCAATTTTATTGATCAGGTCCGTAGCGTTTTCTTTTGTTGGGTTTTGCAAGTAGTTTTCATACTCCCGTTCACAACTTTCTTTCAGTTCTCCGTGTGCTTTCAGTTCTTTTTCGATCCATTTCTTCTGATACTCGGTAGCTTCTGTTTGAGACTGATCCACTTCAAACTTTTCCGCGTTTGGTCTTGTGGCAACATACTTTACATAGTTTTTCACTTGTGACGGCTTTTGCATTTTTAAATATCTTGGTGTAAAAACAAGTCTTGGCATATCATCACCTACATTTCAAATTGCATCTCATTGTCTTGTTTCGCTTCCAAACGATTTTTCAACTCATCCTCTGTTTCAATATAAAAGTCATCTGACCAAAAATCTAAATATAATACACCATAAGAAGTTTCAATTCCTCTTTGGGAAAAGCCTTCACCCCAGCCATCACTGTACTGTCCGTTAAAATAATCTTTCAGAATTTCGATTTCCTGATTTGTCAAAGTTTTTTCGATATCACATACAATAACGCCATATGCTTTGTCCCCTACAGTTTCGACCCTGGGATATGCCGCCGTTACTTTTTTCAGCAAATCTTTTTGGTTTTCTCTGCTTCCATAAGCAAAGTAATGCATCAGCCCCATATCTTCATCTGTTTCATGATCCCATTCCTTACGGATAGCTTGATTGATTTCTTCTTGATAGGCTGTCAGATCTTCTGCTGTCAGAAAATCGAAATCTACTTCTCCCAGTTCCTCCATAGCATCTTCATCAAAATACGAATCGTAATCCATATCTTTGTTGAAGTCATAATCTATGATGCCCTGCACAGGACTATAAAATCTGTATTTCATTCCTCATCGCTCCTTTGATATCTTACGGCTTCTTCCATGGTGAGGATGCCGTTGATCTTTTTCACTTCATTGACGCATCGGATATGAAGCCTCCGCATAGTTGCCTCATCCATGTCGTTGATAGCAGCAAGCATACTTTCCAGCTTTGCCATCTCCACTGCGATTTTGAAAAGCATACGTGCCAAATGGTTTTCTGATATTTTGACGATACCTGCCATAGACTCCAATATCACATCAGATAAAAAATCCGTATGTGTCTGCGACGAAACATATCCAGAATAAAACTCGATGGCTCTTTCGATAAAATCATTTCGTACTTTGCAGTCTGATATACGCATACCTTCCTCGCATTTTCTCAATGTTTCATCGGATATCCGAATAGTTATTTTATTCTTTTTATCATCCATTGATAACTCTCTCCTTTTCTGTAAAAATCGGTTTAATGTCAGTCTTGATGTCAGCCAAAGCAAGGTGAAAATCCCGTTTTGTCTAAGGCTTCTGGTTTATCTCTTCTGAGAAAAACGTTTTTATTGAGGTCAGCCTTCTGATTTTGATGTCAGCTCTGAGAGCCAAAAAATCCCCGCACTGCGGGTGATTTGAGGAAACGCCAGCCCATTTGATGGCTGGCTTTCACCTGCAATCATTTTTCGCACTTCAAACCGCTCAAAATATATCACATTTTGTGACATATAAAAATTCGTTTTTTCGCCGATTTTCTACCTTCATGGGTCAATTACTCTACCTTAGAAAGAAAACTCCACACAGGGGCGTACAAAGGCACACAGGGCATCCTTTACTGTTAATAGCGCCGCCCATATCCTTTCTTTACCCATCGCTCGAAATGCCAGGAAATGTCCAACCCCTCTTGACATCCCTCTCCACAAGAGTTTATATACCACAAGCGGCTCTGCCGACTTCAAATAAACGGAGGTCATGTTATGGACATACTGCAATCGTTTCTTTCTCTTTCTGATCAATCCCCACCTACTTTTCGGGAAATATTTCGTTCTGCACAGGAGCTGCGTTCTGCTCTTGGCATGAAATCTTACTTACTGGATCACTATTTATCTTTGTTTTTCCAGATGGTGTCCCAAATTGATTTCATTGTTTTGCAGGACGAAGCTCAGACTGCCATGGGAGAAATGCATCATCTATTCTCTGATACCAACGGAAAAACGTCACCAAAAATTTCTGCCATCATGGAGCAATTCCCATGTCAGGAGGCATCCACAAAACAAAATCTCTGCCTGATATCCACAGCGGATTTTATTTTTGAGCAGTCCCTTTTGGATTTTCTTGCGAAAAAAAATTCTCTTTTCTCTTCCGTGGACACCATAGAACTCCAGCAGACAGAGAACAAAATCAGAGAGTACATCGGCAAAGAAAAGATGGACGCCTTTCAAAATATCCTGCTTCGTCGATTTCTTCCCTGTTCTCCACTTCAACTTTTCTCCCAAACCATCACCTCAGAAATAGCCAAACGATTCCTAACCAGAGATTTGGAAACGGATCAGGAGGTCTTTCGATTATTCTTGAATCGTTTTCACCCATGAAAAAAAGCGGCTATCCAGCCGCTTTTTTACGTCTTAATCATTTTCTTCCAGTCTTTTTCGTTTCCTACTCCGATAAACATGATACTGATTCCTGCACCGATGAGAGCAGTAAGCACTCCGAACATCCTCCCGATAAAAATATTTTCCGCAATGTTTACAAGACGCAACCGGATTTTCCTCCTGTCCCAATGCCACAACGCAGGCAGTTTCCACCACCATTTTCAGGCTATCGAACACCCAGCAGGCACCCGGTACAGGATCATAACGCAGCACATAATGGACGCCTGGATGATAAAAACTTTCTATCCTTTTTCGCAGAATCATTTTTTCCCAAGGCTCATAGTTGGGATCTTCCAGCATTTCTTTGGTACGGAAGTGTTCAAACATCTCCTGCAGAAAAGGGATGATCCAGTTTACTGGCTCACAATAATTTTTGGAAAATACCAAATCATATATGGGAGAACGCCCTTGCTCTTGCCCAGCTCCCAAAAGTTTTTCTCCATTTGGTTCCACTTGAAACTGCTCCAAATATTTTTCTGTATCTTTAGTGATGCTGGAAAATAAAAAATATTCATTTTCCGGCAGCAAAACTTTGGACTCCAAATAAAAATATGGATTCACCGGTAGCGACGGCATCCACCCCAGCAAGCCATACTTGGAAACAAAATCCAAAGCCACCGCTGTTATTTTTTCTCGACTTTCTGCATTCGCAATCGCTTTTCCTGTATTCAGCACATCAGAAATCAACATTTCTTCCTTTTCCACAGGGTCATACCACATCAGCACCGCATTTTCTTCAGGGGCAATATAGTCTTGTCCATGGCGTTTGATGATACGATAACCAGAATATTTCGCCCATGTGGAGATTCGGTTCTCATAGATTTCTTTTATTTTTTTCATGGCTTCTGCCGCCTTTCTAGCACGATATTTTCATATGTTCCCTTGCACGTCCCCTTAGTTTTCGGATATTCCGCTCGCTGCTCCCCAACAGTGCGGCAATATCTTTCACGGAAAACCCATGGATATAAAACAAAAAAACAACTTTTCTCTGCATTGCCGTTAGCGTTTGCAATGATTTTGCCAGCTCAATATTCCCAGTCAGCTGGTACAGGTCTGCGGAACTTCTGGAGAAAATCCATTCCAGCCAATTCTCATCTGTATCGGATAACTTCAATTTGATTTCAGAAGAAAGATATTCTTCCTTTTCATTCTGGCACTCACAAAGAGTCATATCCAGCATATCCCGTTTTTCTCTGTGCCTTCTGTTGTTGCAGTTCTCCATACGATCCAATTCATCCAACACAGGTTTCCATTGTTCTATCACCACTTTTTCCTGTTCTGTCAGTCTTTCTTGCTCCATTAAATCACGATACGTATCAATAATCAACACCTCCCACAAAAATATTTTCGATTTGTGATACCGTTTTTCGTATTTTCATCGTCTTTATGATATAAGTAATAGTTTTATATGTTTCTCCTATTACATATCTATAACTAAATGGTACTACACAACAATGAAAGTGAGGGATATATCATGACGCAAGGTTCAGCAAAAAATGACTATTTTCGTATGTTCCACTCTTATCCAGATGTGGTTCATGTGGACGAATTACGTGAGATGTTAGGCGGTATTGGCAGGACAACTGCTTATTCTCTTTTGAAAAGCGGTCGCATCGAATCGGTGAAAATTGGACGAGTCTATTTGATTCCCAAGATCAATGTCATTCGTTTTTTATATGAATCAGAAAAATAAACTGCCACAACGGATTTTATAGAAAAGAAAATCCGAAAAAGAGTGGCAAAAGTCATCCGACCATGGTAACATACCCAAACACCTGAGACAGATGATTTCTAAAGAAAGGAGAGATTTTATGGTAACAGGAAGTATTTATGAAAGAAAAGGCATCTATTACGCCATCGTCAGCTACTATGTAGACGGCAGAAGAAAACAGAAATCTGTCAGCACAGGCTTGCCAGTGAAAGGAAACAAACGTCGTGCTTTGGAATTTCTGGAGAACCTAAAACGGACATACGAAACGAAAGAATCCATGGAAAATATGGACGGCAGTCGGCTTTTGATGACGGATTACATGGATGAATGGCTGAAAATCGTAAAGCCTTTGGTAGAACGAGCCACCTATAAAAGTTATGACAATATGGTCTCCGCTCGTATCCGACCCCATTTTGAAAAACTGAATCTGCTTTTGACAGAAGTAGAACCGAAACACATCAAAATGCTCTATGACGAAATTTTAGAACAAGGCTACACCACCAATACGGTCATCCATTATCACGCAGTTCTCCATCAGGCACTTGCCTATGCTGTGAAAAATGATTACATACTCAGCAATCCTGCGGATCGGGTAAAACGTCCCAAGAAGAACAAACACATTTCGAGTTTTTATACCAAGGAGGAAATTTTGACCTTGCTGGATATTGCAAAAGACGATCCCATTTACATCCCCATCGTTTTAAGTTCCTACTATGGATTCCGCAGAAGCGAAACTTTAGGGATGCGTTGGAGTGCCATTGATTTTGAAAACAAGACCATCACCGTCAATCACAAGGTCACAGAGCTGACAGAAAACGGAAAAACCATTGTTTACGCAGAGGACAAGCTGAAAACAAAGTCCAGCTATCGTACTCTGCCCCTGATTCCTGTCGTGGAAGAAAAGTTATTGGAACACAAAGCAAAACTTGAACGAAATCAGAAATTATTTGGAAGCAGTTACTGCAAAGAATATATGGATTATGTTTGTGTAGACGAAATGGGCAAGCTGTTCCGCCCTAATTTCGTCAGTGACCACTTCGGATGGTTATTGAAAAAATACGGATTGAAAAAACTCACATTCAAAGAACTGCGTCACAGCTGTGCAAGTATGCTGGTAGCAGAAGGCATTCCCATGAAATCCATCCAGGAATGGCTGGGACATTCTAACTTCTCCACTACGGCAGACATCTATTCTCATATCGACTACCACGCAAAACAGCAGTCCGCTGCCGCTATTGGTAATGCATTGCAGAGTAAAAAAGATTGAAAAAACGCATAGGGACGTACCGAAATAAAAAAAGAAACCTTGATTTCTCAAGGTTTCCAGAGCGGAGACGGTGGGATTCGAACCCACGGACGGTTTGACCCGTCAACTGATTTCGAGTCAGCCTCGTTATGACCACTTCGGTACGTCTCCGTATTAACGCATGAAAGTATTTTCAAATTTTTAGTAAATTTTCTTTTGTTAGCAATTTGTTAGCATTTCTGCTTTTTTCGTTTGGCTGCTTGGACAGAAAGCCTGATATTTCCTGACTTTCTGGCATCGGGGACGAAATTCACCGCCTCGATTTCGAGTCAGCCTCGTTATGACCACTTCGGTACGTCTCCAAAATAACCATCTTTACAGAATTGCCTATATAGTATACCAGCCGGCAATCAAAATTGCAATCTTTTTTCCACAAATCTACATTCTTTTCCCTCCAAATCGAACATTCTTTCCCCTTCTCCCCTTGACACTCCCCTGGAATTTCTGTAAAGTAGAGAAGATGAGCATATAAAAATAGGATTCTTTCCTATTATAATATAGAAACAGGTGAAACGATGCAATCGAATCAAAATTCTAACTATAATAATGAGAGTATTACCTCTTTGAAAGGTGCTGACCGTGTCCGTCTGCGTCCCGGGGTTATTTTCGGGTCTGACGGGCTGGAAGGCTGTGAACATGCTGTCTTCGAAATCCTTTCCAACTCCATTGACGAAGCAAGAGAAGGCTTTGGCAGCAAAATCGAGGTAGTGCGTTACAAAGACCAGTCTATTCTTGTAAAAGACTATGGTCGCGGTATTCCCGTTGACTACAATCCCAAAGAAGAACGATATAACTGGGAGCTGGTTTTCTGTGAACTTTATGCAGGCGGCAAATACCAGAACAATTCCGGTGAAAACTATGAATTCAGTTTAGGTCTGAATGGTCTGGGCACTTGCGCCACACAGTATGCCTCTGCCTACATGGATGCTACCATCTACCGTGACGGCATGCGTTATGACTTACACTTCGAAAAAGGCGAAAACATCGGTGGTCTGGTAAAAGAACCCACACACAAACGTGTCACAGGCACACAAATTCGCTGGCTGCCCGATCGGGATGTATTCACAGATATTGCCATTCCCCTTTCCTATTTTCAGGATATTCTGCGCAGACAGGCAATTGTCAATGCTGGTCTGACTTTTGAATTTTTTGATGAAGAAAGCGGCGAAACTTTTACCTATTACTATGAAAACGGTATCCGGGACTATCTGGCAGAACTTGCTGGCAACACTTCTTTGACAGACGTTCACTACCTTCAGACAGAAACCAGAGGACGTGACCGTGAGGACAAGCCAGAATACAAACTGAAATTTGAAGCGGCTTTCTGTTTCAACAATCAGATAAATCTGTTGGAATACTATCACAATTCCAGTTTTCTGGAATATGGCGGCGCGCCTGACAAAGCAGTGAAAAGCGCTTTTGTTTCCGCTATCGACAAATATCTGAAAACAAACAATCTGTATAAAAAAGATGAGAAAAAGATCACATTCTCTGACATTGAGGACAGTTTGATTTTGGTCATCAACTCTTTCTCTACTATCACAAGTTATGAAAATCAGACCAAAAAATCCATCACCAACAAATTCATCCAGGATGCTATGACAGATTTTTTCCGGGAACAGTTAGAAATCTATTTCATCGAAAACAAAATGGATGCGGATAAAATTGCCAATCAGGTACTGGCAAACAAACGCAGTCGTGAAACCGCAGAAAAAACCCGTGTTTCCATTCGCAAAAAGCTGACAGGCTCTCTGGATATGAATAACCGGGTAGAAAAATTTGTCAACTGTCGTACCAAAGACGTCAGCCGTCGGGAAATCTACATTGTAGAAGGTGACTCCGCTTTGGGTTCCTGTAAACAGGGACGTGATGCGGAATTTCAGGCAATCATTCCCATTCGCGGCAAGATTTTGAACTGTTTGAAAGCAGACTACAACAAAATTTTCAACAGCGACATTATTACAGACCTTTTGAAAGTGCTGGGCTGTGGCGTGGAAATCAAATCCAAGCATAACACTGGTCTGAATTCTTTTGACATCAATCAGCTTCGCTGGAGCAAGATCATTCTCTGCACCGATGCGGACGTGGACGGATTCCAGATTCGTACTCTGCTTTTGACCATGCTGTATCGTCTGGTACCAACACTCATTGAAGAAAAGAAAGTTTACATTGCCGAATCCCCTCTTTATGAGATTGTCAACGGCAAAGACACTTACTTTGCGTACTCCGACGCAGAAAAAGCAAACATCGTCAGCAAGCTGAAAGGCAAAGTAAAAATCAACCGCTCCAAAGGGCTAGGTGAAAACCAGCCGGAAATGATGTGGGAAACAACCATGAATCCCGAAACCAGACGTTTGATTCTGGTAACCCCTGATGATGTACAGCGCACACAGGAAATGTTTGAACTTCTGCTGGGTGAAAATCTGGCAGGACGAAAAGAATTTATTGCCGAAGAAGGCTACAAATATCTGGACTTAACAGATATCAGCTAAGAAAGGTAAGATTGTTATGGCAAGAAAGAAAAAAACAGTCATTGAACGAAAAGATAATTTCATACAGGAGCAGCCTATCACCCAGACACTGGAACAAAACTACATGCCCTATGCCATGAGTGTTATTGTTTCCCGTGCCATTCCTGAAATTGATGGGTTCAAACCCTCTCACCGGAAACTCCTTTACACCATGTACCACATGGGGCTTTTACGGGGCGAACGCACAAAATCCACCAATGTAGTTGGTCAGACCATGAAACTGAATCCCCATGGGGATGCTGCTATTTACGAAACATTGGTACGTCTCACAGAAGGCAACGGTGCACTTCTGACACCTTTTGTAGATTCCAAAGGGAATTTCGGGAAACAGTATTCCCGTGACATGGCTTACGCCGCCTCCCGTTACACGGAAGTCAAACTGGCACCCATTTGTCAAGAAGTTTTTGCGGACATTGACAAAAACACTGTCGAATTCGTGGACAACTACGATGGTTCCATGCAAGAACCCGTTTTGCTGCCCACCACATTTCCCAATATTCTGGCAAATCCTAACATTGGGATTGCCGTTGGTATGGCAAGCTCCATTTGCAGTTTTAACTTAGCAGAACTTTGTGAAGCAACAGCTGCTTACATCAAAGATAATTCCATTGATCTTTGCGATGTGCTTCCTGCTCCCGATTTCTCTACAGGCGGACAATTGATATACAACCGTTCCTCTTTGGAGCAGATTTACCGCACTGGTCGTGGCAGTTTGAAACTTCGTGCAAAATACCGCTATGACAAAGATGCGAACTGCATCGAAATTTACGAAATCCCTTACACTACCAATCTGGAAGTCATCATTGACAAAATCATTGCATTGGTAAAAGGCGGAAAAATTCGTGATATTTCCGATATCCGTGATGAAACCGACCTGAATGGTCTGAAAATCACCATCGACATCAAAAAAGGCACCAACCCGGATTTACTCATGCATAAACTCTATGCCATGACGCCGCTTTCCGACAGTTTTAGCTGCAACTTCAACGTGCTGATTCAAGGAAAGCCCATGACATTAGGCGTTGGGGGCATTTTACAGCACTGGACAGAATTCCGTATGGAATCCATCCGCAAACAGCTGGCTTTTGATATTCAGAAAAAACAGGAAAAATACCACCTCTTACAAGGTCTTGCGGAAATTCTGCTGGATATTGACAAAGCTATTTCTATCATCCGTCATACAGAACTGGAATCTATGGTTGTGCCCAATCTGATGGAAGGCTTCTCCATTGACGAAGTACAGGCGGACTATATTGCGGAAATGAAACTGCGTAACATCAACAAGGAATATATCCTCAAACGTACGCAGGAAATGAAAACTCTGGAAAATGAAATTGCTGATTTGAAAGCAACATTGGAAAGCAACACCAAAATCAAAAATCTGATCTGTCGTCAGCTGAAAGCCGTTGCAAAAAAATACGGCAAACCTCGTCTGACAGAAATCATTCAGGAAGAAGAAATCGTGACTCCTACCAAGGATGATTTCATCGAAGATTATGGTGTACGCCTGTTCTTGACAGAACAGAACTATTTCAAAAAAATCCCTCTGATTTCCCTGCGTTCTGCCGGTGAACAGAAAGTCAAGGACGACGACTATATCATGCAGGAGCTGGAAAGCACCAACCGCGGAGAAATGCTGTTCTTCTCCAATCAGTTCAACGTTTACAAAATGAAGCTCAGCGACATTCCCGACAGCAAAGCAAGCTCTATGGGGGAATATCTCCAGAACCTTCTGGGTATGGATGCAGAAGAAAAAATCCTTTACATGACTGTCACACAGGATTACAGCGGTTTTATGGTATTTTTCTTTGAAAACGGGAAAGGCGCAAAGGTACAGCTTTCTGCTTATGCTACCAAAGCAAACAGACGGAAATTGGTTAATGCCTACTCCGCTCGTTCTCCGTTAGTATACATGGAAAAACTGGATGCAGACGCAGATTTCCTGCTCATGCGCAACCACGACAAAGCCACGCTGCTGAACACAGAACTGATTCCGGCAAACGCTTCCAAAAGCGCATCTGGTGTGCAGCTTTATACCCTCAAGAAAAACAGCAGCATCACCAAAGTCTGCCCTGCGGCTGAGTTCCAGACAGACAATCCAGAATACTATCGAACACGAAAAATTCCAACAACCGGGCATTTCATTCAAGAAAAAGACAAAACTTCCAATGACGTTCCTGGACAAATGGAATTATAAATTATTACAAAAAAAGGATTTCTTTCCCCGAAAGAAGTCCTTTTTTCTTGTATTGGGTGCTTTAGCTTAACAAAACCCCTAGTTCTACTAGGGGTAAATAAAATACTTTAGTATATTTTTTGAATGATAATTACTATGGATTTACTAATTATCAAATGAAGGATAGATATGCAATATTAAATTAACATACTGTATTCTCAATTATAGTACCTGTTTACAGGTTGCAGTGCAAATAAATGCGATGATATTTTTCGATGCCCCTTTTAGGGGTCGGCACGTAATACCCCTTCTAGGGGTTGATCAAACCACTAGTTTACTAGTGGTTTTGATTGTGAAATGTTCCACTTTTCTTTTCCCTCCTTCGCCTTTCATTGACTTATCTTTCACAATGGTGTTATAATGCTTTTAGGGTTTTTTATTAAAATTTCATTTGAAAGCAAAATCAGGGATTATCACAGAAAGAAGGATGCAACATGTACAGAACCCTTTATGGACCTCAGGGTGCACACATCAATCTGGACGGCAGAGAAATCATCAATATGGCCTCCAACAACTATCTGGGTCTGGCTAACGACCCCGATCTGGTAGCCGCAGCAAAGGAAGCCATTGACAAATATGGTGTTGGTCCCAGTGCCAGCAGAAACATTGTCGGTAACTTCGCAATCCATGATGAACTGGAAGAAGCACTGGCAAAATTCAAAGGCGTAGAAGCTGTTCTGGTATTCAACAGCGGCGTAGCGGCAAACACAGGCGTTATTCCTGTACTGGTAGGCAAAGGCGATACCATTTACAGTGACGAACTGAACCACGGCAGCATCATTGACGGTTGCCGCCTGTCCCGCGCAAATGTAAAAGTATATCCTCACATGGATCTGGCAAAACTGGAAGAAATGCTGAAAGAACCCACAGAAGGCAAAAAACTGCTGGTTGCTGACGCAGTATTCAGCATGGACGGCGATCTGGCTCCCCTGCCTGAAATGGCAGCTCTGGCTGAAAAATACGGCGCTATGTTCATGGTTGACGATGCTCATGGCGACGGCGTAATGGGTCCTTACGGCAAAGGTACTGTTGAACACTTTGGTCTGCGTGACAAAGTAACAGTAGAAACAGGCTCCCTGTCCAAAGCTTTCGGTGCAGCCGGCGGTTTTGTAGCAGGTACGAAAGAATTTATCGAAGAACTGCGTCCCAAGGCTCGTAGCTTCATCTTCACCGCTTCTCCTCTGGCTCCCTGCCTGACAGCAGCAGCACTGGCTGCCATCAACAAAATTGCCGATGACGACACACTGGTAAAACGTCTGTGGGAAAACAGAGAATATTTCGCAAAACGTATGGAAGAAGCAGGTCTGAACACAGGCTCCACTGTAACACCTGTTATCCCCGTTATCGTTGGCGATGCAGAAAAAGCAGAAGAACTGAGTGCTCGTCTGTATGAAAAAGGCGTTTACGCACAGGCAATCAAATTCCCTGTTGTACCCAGAGGTACCGCTCGTCTGCGTGTGATGATTTCCGCAGCACACACCAGAGAAGATCTGGAAAAAGCTGCTGATGCCATCATTGAAATCACAAAAGAAATGGGCATCATCTAATTTTGATACCACTCCCCCGCTGCTCTTGCAGTGGGGGTTTTCTTTTTTCAAAGCATATAAAAAGCCTCATGTGACCAAGAGTCCCATGAGGCTTTCTTTTAAACCTAATTTATCGTTAGATTACTGCTGCTGTTCCAACTTTTTGTATTTTGCATTCAGGGCTGCGCCCACTTCTTTCTTATCTCGTTTGTCACACAGCATATGATACAGCACTACAACCATCAGGATAATACCCATGTAACCACTGAAAGGATAGATAGTATTTACCAGAACTTTGAAGTCTGTCATACCCAGGAAGAAAGCGATCACTGTCAGAACCAGAGCAACCAACATAAATTTCTTTGTTTTTTCCTGTGCGAACTGACTGGTTACACCCCACAGCATAGGTACTGCTGTTGTATAGATACCACAGATCAGGATAACAGAGAATACAACACCAACTGCACGATGGATATTGTCTGCCAGCACCAGAGAGGGTACCGCTTTGTCATAAACGCTTTCGATGTTTACCAGCAGACCCAGGTTCATGCACAGGATTGCCAGACCGAAAAGCACGCCGCCCAGCAGACCGCCATACAGAGCTTCTTTACTGCTGTTTGCACTAGCACCGATACCAGCAGAGAAAATCAATACAGCAATGGCATTAAAACCAGGATACAGGATACTGGAGAAAAGCCAGCCGCCGCTGTTCTTCGTGATTTCCAATGTAGGAATGACTTCAGCCGCATGACCCAATCCGCCTGCATTGCCCAGGAAGCTGATCAGACCAACGCCTACAGAAAAGACGATGATAACTGTACCAAGGCTGCCCAGGATATCTGTCAGTTTGTGCAGACCCAGAATAACTGTAAAGAATGCTGCCAGTGTCATACCGACACGACCTACATAAGGATTGATTCCATAATATTCTGCCAATGTAGCGCCTGCACCAGAAATCATGATAACAAAGATCGCATACAGGAATGCCTGGAACAGAATTTCAAAAATCTTACCAACTGTATGACCAAAATAATAACGTACAATCGCACCAGGAACTTTCAGCTGCAGCTCCTTCCCGTGCTTCATAAACATACCGCCTGCCCAAGCAAAGACTACCATCGTTATAATACTGCCCAGGATACTCATAATCCCCTGTGCTGTAAAGAACTGCATAATCTCTTGCCCTGTTGCAAAGCCTGAACCGATGGCGCATGCCACATATGCGCCGGCAAATTTTACCACATTTGCCATACTCACCTTGTTTTCCATACCTTGTTCCCCTTTCTCTTTTGCATTTTCCAGATTCTTCTTTTGAAACCAGAATTGTATCGATTTAAGTACAACAAATCGAATATGGAAGATTGTACCATATTGTCCTATTTTTTGTAAAGAAATAGATTACACAATTTTTTCCATGTTTATGCAAAAGCTTCCCATCTTTTTTCACAATAATAATCTGTTTTTTTCCCTCGTTTTTTTATGATTTCTGCCATTGTCAAAAAACATGAATGGTGTTACAGTATTGAACAAGATTTATTTCTATACGTTGTATCTAATAAAAAACATACAAAAGATAGGGGTGTAGCAACTATGAACACAGAAAAATGTACTTCGTGGGTAGAAAGAGATAAAAAGGTAATCGCTCCTACCCAGCATCTTTCTTACTTTCCACTTGTTGTAGAAAGCGGTAAAGATTCTATTATCCGCGACTTGGATGGCAATGAATATATTGACTTCCTCAGCAGCGCTTCTTCCTTAAACCTTGGTACATGCAATGACCATGTAAAAGCTGCTGTACAAGAACAGCTGAAAAAATATTCACAGTATACCATTGCTTATACATATAATATTCCTGCCATTGAATATGCAGAACGCCTTGTCAGCACATATCCTGGCGGTGTAAAAGCAAAAATCCTCTTTGGTAACTGTGGTTCTGACGGCAATGACGCAGCTGTAAAATTCGCCAGAGCATTTACTGGACGCACCAAAATCATCACATTCATCAATGGTTATCATGGCAATACCTACGGTTCTTCTTCCATGACAACTGTTACAACCCGTATGAGAAAGAAAATGGGACCTTTCCTGCCGGAAATCTATCCTTTCCCCTTCTTCGGGTCTGACACACCAGATGATGTATGTGAAAAAGAATGTCTGAAAGAAATGCAGCGTGCTTTTGACACTTATCTGCCTGCAGACGACGTGGCAGCAGTGATCATCGAACCTGTTCAGGGTGATGGCGGTTTGATCCCCGCACATCCTATCTTCATGAAAAAACTGTATGAACTTTGCCAGAAACACGGCATTCTGTTTATTTCTGAAGAAGTACAGCAGGCTTTCTACCGTACCGGTAAAATGTATGGTATCGAACATTATGACATCGTACCTGACGGCATCATCTTAGGTAAATCTGTTGGTGCAGGTTTAACCCTGGGTGCTTTCATGGCTAGAGATGAAATCATGGACTGCCTGCCTGCTCCTGCCCATCTGTTTACACTGGGCGGCAACGCATTGGCATGTTCCGCTGGTATTGCAGCCTTTGACTATATGCAGACAGAAGAATTCCAGAATATCCTGAAAACAAACTGCGAAATCCTGCAGGAATCCTTCGCAATGCTGAAAGAAAAACATGGCGATATCATCAGCACAACCAACGGTTTGGGCATGTCCTGTGGTATCGGTATTGTAAAAACAAATGCTGACGGTACCAAAGAACCTGATTTAGACGGTACTTTCAAAATCCTCTACCGCGCTTATGAAAAAGGTCTGCTGGTAATCTCCGTTGCCGGCAATATCCTGAGAATTCAGCCGCCTCTGAACATCGACCACGATCTGTTCCGTAAAGCTTTTGCAATCTTGGATGAAGCTATGGCTGATTATGAAGCAGGCAATATCCCTGACGATGTACTGCAGTTCCAGAATGGCTGGTAATATTGATATTACAAGAGAGAAGCAATTTATGCTTCTCTCTTTTTTGCTCTTATAAGACTTCTGAAAGCTTTCACATCCGTTTTTCCATTCTTTGCTTTCTTCTTTGTTCCCTGCCAAATTCCTCGTTAAAAGCTCCAAAATAACGCACAAGATAAGGCTGTTATAAGAACTCTTATGCCTATCCACAAAAAAGCTTGTAAGCCCTCAAACTGGCAAAAAACAGTGAGATTTATTGAGTAGTCACCGCTTGAAAAGTATGGTGATTTTCACCTATTCTTTCTACATATTCATTTCACACCACTGCTTTTTGCATGTTTTTCTCCTCCTTTTTTATCGTTTGCATAACAATATAGCACCGAAAAACATTTTCTTTTGCTGCAAATCCTTATTGGCTGCATACAAATTGCAATACAATGCCATCAAAAACCATTTTCCGTCTGTCACTTTTCAAAGGAGAAAGTCTTTTTCGCACAAAAAAATTGGATACCAGTATCCAGTATCCAATCTTTTTACAGAAAATGACCATTTTCTTTTGTGCAATTTTTTGTGCGATTTATTCGCTAAATTCCACTTTTTGCTATGATGTATGACATCAAGTGCAATTTTTTATTTTTTATTCTGCATAATTTCGATTACTTTCATGTCTACATCAGCCAAACCTTCGTGAGAAAGTTTCATCAGGTTTTTGGTTGTATCTTCAACTGCAGTGCTGATGATACCATCTGTTGCCTGTACAATGGAGTTATCCATGGCATACAGTGCTGCATAAACAGCTTCGCCTGCGCAGATTGACAGTTTTAACGCACAACCGCCCTTTGCACCGTCACAGAACATACCTGCTACGCCGCCCATCATATTCTGTACAGCACCGGAAATCTGTTCCAGATTGCCACCCATCATATATGTGATAGCTGCTGCGGAACCGGAGCCAGCCAGTGTTGCGCCACAGATAGGAGAAAGTCTGCCAACGTGTTTTTTCATATACATAATGATCAGCATACCCAGCAATTCTGCACGTAACAATTTTTCGGAAGAAGCATGCAGATGTTTTGCTGCAACCGCTGCAGGAAGCATGGTTTCCAGACCCTGATTCCCACTGCCCAGATATGTCATAACGGAACCGTCACCACCGCTCATACGGAAGTCACAAGCTGCTGCTGTAGTCAATTTTACATCTGTAACCATATCATTGGACAGTGTGCCATTGAGAACCATTTTCTGCATGCAGGGACCAATACCGATGGCATATTTCTTTTCCAGACCTCTTTTTGCAATTTCCAGGTTCATGTCGATACCTTCCTGGATGAATGCCAGATCTTTCACATCTACTTCTTCTGCCATTTTCAGGAAATCTGCAAATGTGTACTGTGTGATATCAAAATCTTCATGTGTTTCTTCTTCAGCAACATCTTCTTTGCGGTTATCCAGCAGAACTTTGCCATCTTTTTCAGAATATACCAAATTATCATGCGCGTCTTCCGTGATGGTATGTGCACGTTCTGTTTCGTTTGTTGCGACACATTCAATATAGAACTGGCTGCTCTTCAGAACTTTTACAGTTACAAAACCTTCTTCTACCAGTTTCTGACCTTTTTCCACATGTTCGGGTTTTACTTTTGCGAAAATTTCCATGGTGTTTTCGGGATCAGCCAGCAGACAGCCCAGTACGCAGGACAGTTCAATACCATTTGTGCCAGCGTTAGGAATCTGTACGCTGTAAGCGTTTTTAAAGATGTTGGAACTGATAACCATATCCAGATGTGTTGCAGGTTTTTCCAGCAGTGCACATGCTCTGGAAACTGCCAGACCAATTGCTACAGGTTCTGTACAGCCCATGCTGGGTTTCATTTCACTTTTGATTGCTTCCAATGCCTTTTTCATATCCATTTGTATATCCTCCTTGAAGAAAGTCTCGTTCGTTTTTACTTGCCCCATTATAGAGCAAAAAGCGTGCCAAACAAAAAATCCCTATTTTCCGCATTTTTTGACACACTGATTCTCATTTTTGAGAAATCCAGATTGTTTCTCTTACTTTATTTTTCAGATACAAATAAATAATGTCCTTTTTTTCATACATTTTTTCTGTTTTTTGCAATTAAAAAAGCCCCTTTGGTATACGGCATACCAAAAATCGGGCTTTTTTCTTCACTTATATGTATTTCTCATTTTTGAAAACAGTTTCTCAATAATGAGAACTAGATAAGGTCATATTTTTTCAGCTTGCGATACAATGTGGCACGGCTCACCTGCAACGTATCTGCGAGGTGATTTTTTTCTTCCAGAGAAGCGCCGGGCTTGACCATACGCATCAAAATTCGTTTTTCATAATCGGACATCATTTCATCCAAAGAACGCGGGGCAGCACCTCTGCTTCCGTGGAGCGCAATATGATCCGGCAAATCCGAAAGAGTCACATGGGTACCTTCCACAATATTTGCCAGATACTCCACAATGTTTTTCAATTCTCTGACGTTCCCCGGCCAATCATAAGCAATCATGGCATCCAGTGCTTCTGGTTCCATTCCTTCCAGATGTTTATTCAGCTTCTGATTATAATACCCAATGTAATGGGTAATCAACGCTGGCAGGTCTTCCCGTCGCATCCGTAAAGGCGGCAATTCAATGGGAATGATATTCAAACGGTAATACAAGTCTTCTCGAAAGGTACCTTCTGCTACCATCTTTTCGATATTCTTATGCGTAGCACAGATAACGCGGATATCCACCGGAATGGGTTTCCGTCCGCCGATTCGTTCCACCTGCTTTTCCTGCAGGACGCGGAGCAGTTTTGTCTGAACCGGCAAAGGCATATCCCCGATTTCATCCAGAAAAATAGTACTTTTATCTGCCAGTTCAAATTTCCCCACAGAGCCATGCTTCCGCGCTCCAGTGAATGCCCCTTCTTCATAACCAAAGAGTTCGCTTTCCACCAGATTTTCTGGAATGGCAGCACAGTTTATGGAAATCATCAGTTTTTCCCGGCGGTCGCTGAGGTCATGAATCATTTTTGCCATGATTTCTTTCCCTGTACCGCTTTCCCCACGGAGAAATACCGTAGAATCGGACTTTGCTACCTTTCTGCCAATACGCAGTGCCTCCTGCATTTTCGGACTATCCCCTACGAAAGACCATGCGCTTTCTGCTGTATGTACCGCCTTTAACTGTTCTTCCAGTTTGCTTTTGGCTTCATCTGTATAAAGCTTGCTTTCCAGCAGCATACTCATATACTTGAGGAATTCTTCTAATTTTCCCATATTTTCCAGAACATTTTTCCGCTGCTGTTCCCGGAAAGCAATGATGGAAATAATGCCTACCACTGTCTGATTCTGAAAGATGGGATAAGCCAGATTGGCAAGCTCCTTGCAATATGCCCGTTTCTCACAGCCTACACAGTTAGAGTCATCATTCACATCCCGAATGATACCGCCTTTCCCTGTCTTAAGAATCTTCTCAAAAAAATTGGCATGGGAAACAGCATTGCCGATTTCATTGAGATAATCCCCTGTGCCTGCCACACGAATGAGTTCATGGTCAACAATGGTAACATCCGCTTCCAGAATAGAAGCAATGGCCTGTACATATGCCTGAATAAAAGGTTGTATTTTCATCAAAGGTGTCAAGCCTGTCATCTCCCAGCTGTTCTCATCTCATTCCAACATCGTTTTACCAATTTTCATACGAAACTCCAGAAAACAAGAGCCGGAAACTCTCATCAGTTCCGGCATCTGTTTTTCTCTATCTTGATTATATCACAGCAGACTTTTTCTGTAAACTTCCAGAATGTCCTTCTCTTCCAGACCATATTCGGGGAATGTAGCCAGTTTTTTGGGATTTTCCATGGAGCGTTTTGCGTAATAAGCAATATCTTCTGCTGTAAATGTTTCGGAAATATCCAGTACATCTTTCATGAGCTGACCCATATCTTCTGTGGTTTCCAGACCCAGATAGCCAAGAACTTCTTTCACTTTCTGATGATCTTTTCCAAAGAGTTCCATATACGCCTGCATTACCATACCGTTTGCACGACCGTGAGGAATCTGTTTTTCGTATGTCAGGAAATAGCCCAATGCATGAGGAATGGAAGTGCTTGTCTGGGCAATGGCAACACCGCCGATGGTGGATGCCAGCATCAGTTTTTCACGTACTTCCGGAGTGTATTCTCTTGCTTTCAGCGCAGGAATACATTCTTTCCAATAGGACAGACCCATGGCAACGATTTTTTCACTGATTGTATTGGCATTGGCGCTCAAATAGCTTTCTACCAGATGGCTCATAGCATCCACTGCTGTATTATTGGTTACTTTTGCAGAAAGGGTATCCATATATTTAGGATCTAAGAAAGATACAGTAGCAAAAATAGGCTGACAAATTCCGTTTTTCGTCCGTTTTTCATGGAGTGTCAAAATGGCATACTGTGTCACTTCAGAGCCTGTACCTGCTGTTGTAGGGATTTCCACAACAGGCAGCGCTTTTGCAGAAGGATCTGTAAAGAGGATTTCTGCATCCGCTTCCGGATTTGCAGTCAGTACCGCAATGGCTTTGGAAGCATCCATAGGAGAGCCACCACCAATACCGATGACAAAATCAACCGCTTCTTTTTTTGCCAGCTCAGCCGCACGTACAACCGTTTCCACATCAGGATTTTCGCCGATTTCATCAAACAATACCCACTGCATACCCAATGCTTCCAGGGCGTCTGTCACATCTTGCTGGGAACCATTTTTCTTTGCGGAAGTTCTGCCAGTCACAATCAGGGCTTTCTGTCCCAGTTTTTTCATAACATCCTTATGTTCTGCAATACAGTCCCGTCCAAAGTATGTATCTACGGGCATAAAATAACGAAATGTGTTCATGTTTCCATTCCTCCTTTTAGCATAAAAAATCATACCAATCCCAGTCCACAGACAAAATGCCTACGGCTGTCTGTTCCTGAGGGTCTTCCAACAATTCAAATTCTATTTCAAATTCATGATAACGTTCGCCTTCAATGGTTGCGACACCAGAAATGATGTAATGGCGTCCTTCACCTTCCAGCCATTCCCCTTCCATGAGAAGATCGTCTTCTTCCAGATAGATTTTATTCAGTTCCTGCTGGATTTCCTGTTCCGTAAATGTCAAACGCATAGCAATAACCTCCTTTATGATGATTTTACCATTGACAAAATAGATATACAAGAAAATTTCTCTTTGTCGCAAAGGCATTTCATGGTATACTAATTGAGTACAACAAACAGGAGGCTTGGAGATGCATTACATTGTATTAGACTTGGAATTTAACCAGTCCTTTCCATTCAAAACAGGAAAAAAAACAGAGCCTGTGGCAGAATGCCCTTTTGAAATCATTCAGATCGGCGCTGTAAAGCTCAATGAAAATTTTGATATATTGGAAGAATTTAACTACATGATTCGTCCCCAGATCTATCCCCGTCTGCATCCCTTTGTGGAAAAAATCACCGGGATACGGGAAGACGACTTAAAAGGACAGCCCTCTTTCCCGGAAGCATACGAAGCATTTCTGCGCTTTATCGGCAAAGAAGATGCCATCCTCTGCACATGGGGTCCTGACGACATCAAGTCTTTGTTCCGCAATATCCTTTACTATAATCTGGATGAGGATGCGCTAACTGATCAATATCTGAATATCCAGCCTTTTGCTTCCACTTATCTGCATCAGGAAGCGGGCAAAGCCATTGGTCTGAAAAACGCCGTAACAGAACTGGGCATCGAAATACAGGAGGCTTTCCATAATGCTCTGAACGACGCGGTTTACACAGCAAAAATTTTCCGCATTGTTCATCCGGAAACCATTACACCGGATATCTTCCAGCCACTGACTATGCTTGCGAAAAAACCGAAACGTTTGCGGACAGATAAAAAAGCCCTGTTCCAGCATTTTATGACACAGCTGAACCGGGAGTTGACAGAAAGCGAAAAGAAACTCATCAAAGCTGCTTATACCTTAGGTCGCAACCACGCTTATGACATGGCTCCCGCGCCTAAGAAACACAAAGAGAGCAAAACCGAAAGCAAGAAAAAATCTTAAATTTTATGCCAGAAAACCAGAAGGATATGAATCTTTCTGGTTTTTATTTTGCGCTGCAATTTTCCGCATGGGAAGGACAAATATACCATTCTTTTCAAATTTGTTTTTATTTATTTTATATTTTTATAAAAGGTATCAAATATTTCTATAACTCATTTTTCTAAAAGACTTTCTTAGGAAATGCATAAAATTACACTGTTTTACGAACGATACGCCACATTTTACCTGTTTTCAACATTTCTTTTTTACAGAAAGCGAATTTTTATCACAATATTACGTATAATAACGAATAAGTGCGCATTTGACGCAAAGCATTTATCATACTATAATCTTATAGTAATTTATAGGAAAATCAACTACACTTATATATATCAGGAGGTATTTTATGCTTACTTCTATTGTTGGTATTAACTGGGGTGACGAAGGCAAAGGTCGTATGGTAGACTTGCTTTCTCAGGAATATGATATTGTTTGCCGTTATCAGGGCGGCAACAATGCAGGACATACTGTTATCAATGATCGCGGCAAATTTGTGTTGAATTTGCTGCCTTCCGGCATTCTGCGCAGTGATGTAGTCAATGTCATGGGTAACGGCATGGTGATTGACCTGGAACACTTGCACAAAGAAATTTCCCGTCTGCGGGAAGCTGGTGTATCCATTACACCGGAAAACCTGAAAATCAGTGATAAAGCAGTCATTTGCATGCCTTACCACGTTATGCTGGACTGTCTGGAAGAAGATCGTCTGGGTGATGCAAAATACGGCTCCACTCGCCGCGGCATTTCTCCCGTTTATGGCGACAAATACATGAAAAAATGTCTGCGTATGGGTGATCTGAAATACCCTGCCATCTATCACGATACACTGAAACATGTTCTGGAGTACAAAAATCTGATCATCGAAAACGTTTATCATGCAGCCCCTGTAGAACTGGCTGAAATGACAAAATGGCTGGATACTTACGCTGCTGAATTTGCAGATTATATCATCGACACAAGCCTGTATCTGGATCAGGCTGCAAAGGAAGGCAAAAAGATCATGTTCGAAGCACAGCTGGGCGCACTGCGTGACATCGACTTCGGCATCTATCCTTTCACCTCTTCCTCCTCTACCATTGCAGCTTACGCTCCCATTGGCGCAGGCGTACCCAATCATAAACTGGATCAGGTAGTAGGTATCATGAAAGCATACTCCAGCTGTGTAGGCGAAGGTCCCTTCACCTGTGAATCCTTCGGCAAAGAAGCAGAAGAACTCCGTGAAGCTGGCGGTGAATACGGCGCAGCAACAGGTCGTCCTCGTCGTGTAGGTCCCTTTGACGCAGTGGCATCTCGCTACGGCATCCGCGTACAGGGCTGCACAGAAATTGCTCTGACAAAACTGGATGTTCTTTCTTATCTGGAAGAAATCCCCATCTGCGCGCAGTACGAACTCAATGGCAAAATCATTGACGAATTCCCTTATGCTGCAATTCTGCCAGAAGCAAAACCTGTGATCCGCAAGGTAAAAGGCTGGCATTGTGACATCAGCAAATGTAGAACAAAAGAAGAACTGCCCAAAGAAGCACTGGACTACATTCAGCTGCTGGAAGAAATGGCTGGATGCTCCATCCGGTACGTTTCCGTAGGCGCAGAACGTGACGCTTATATCCGTATGTATTAAACAAAAAGGCATAAAATCTCAAATACAAGAGGTTTAGGGGCATCTTCATAAGAAAACAAAGAAAGCCAAAATCCTTATCATGACAAAGGATTTTGGCTTTCTTATTTTATGAAGATTCTCGTCGTTATGTTTTCTTATGAAGACAGCCGTCGCAATTCCCCTTAAGAAATCAAGGAAAAGGAAAATCAATGTTTTCTTAAGGGGAAGTTGCTTTCATGCCTTTTTTTATTTCAAATACATTTTAGGAAAAAGATGGGCTGCTGTATTTCACAAGCAGCAATTCCACCGCCAAGTCTTCTGCTATACGGCCGCTTTTGATATCCAGATCTGTTTCCAAACAATCTGCCAATGCCTGCTCCAGTTCCTTTATGGAAAAACTTTTGCTCTGGCGGAGATAATCCCGTACCGCAAAATCCCGCACTTCCAGTCTGCTTGCAATCTCTGCCTGCGCAGCCCCTTCTGCCGAAAGCAATGCACTGCCCAAAATCATGCGGAACTGTCTGGTCAGCAATGACAGCACCATATAAGGCGATTCTTTCAAAGATAGCAGATTAGAATAAATGGAAATGGCTTTTTCTGTCTTTTTCTCCCCCATTGCCCGCACCAGCTCAAAGACTTTTGCTTCCAAGGAAACAGAACATACAGCGGAAATATCTTCCTGGGTGATTTCTCCTGTGCTATCTTTATAGGCAATGAGTTTATCCATTTCCCGCTGGAGGTTTTCCATGCTGTTATCAGTTGTCCGCAGCAACAATACTGCCATGGCTTCCGAAAGCTGCACACCACCGGAAGCACATGTTTTCCGCAGCCAGGTGATGATTTCTTTTTCTTTCAGAGGTGCAAACTCCACAACCTGCCCTTCTTTGGCAATGGTTTTATAGAGTTTGCCTGTCTTTTCCGCTTTTTCCTCTACAAAAAGAATACAGGTGCTTTCCGGGCTATCCTTCAAAAACTCAACCAACCGTTCTCCCTCTTCTTTTCTGCCGTTTCTATGGAAAAACTCACTATTTCGAATGAGAACCAGACGCTTGTCATTGAGAAAAGGCAGTGTTTCCGCAGCGTCCATAATGGTAGCCGCGGTTGCCTTTTTCCCTTCCAGTATATCCGAGTTCATACTCTCTGTTCCCGGCGGCAAAAGTGCCTGCACCAACGCTTCTTCATAATTTTTCATGAGATACGTTTCCGTACCATAAAACAAATAGCATTTATGGAATTGGTGTTCCTTCCATTGCTTCTTTAATTCTTTCATAAATCGGTTTCCTTTCTGCCGCCGTTGTCACTTCCGCCGTACCTTCAGGCGGTATGTTCACAACAACGCTTCCCATTTCATCGGTGCGGAGAATTTCTGCACCACAGGCAGACAAACGTTCCAGCACTTCCTTGTGGGGATGTCCGTACAGATTATTGGCACCACAGGAAATCACTGCTGTTTCAGGAGTTAATGCCTGCAAAAAAGATTCTGTGGACGCCGTTTTAGAACCATGATGGCTGACTTTCAAAATATCTGTTTCCTCAATCAGATTATTCCGTTCCAGCAATGATTCTTGTTTTGCCTCCAAATCTCCCGTAAATAAAACAGATGTATCGCCATAAACATAACGCAGAACCAGAGAACGTTCGTTTTCAGATTCCGCTGTCTGATCCACATAAATAGGAAACAGACATTTCATTTCTCCAAAAGCTTCACTGCGGATCATATCCCCATGCTTCATAGTATATAACGAAATCTGTTTTTTTTCCACGATTTCCTGCAACTGCTCCTCCATCTGCACATCCACAGCTTCCATGGCAGAAACATAAACGCCCTCAACCGGCATATCATTCAGCAATTCCAGAATACCCATGCTATGGTCACTGTCCAGATGGCTGAGGAAAACAGCATCAATCTGTGTTACACCTTTTGATGCTAAATAAGGCTCTAATATGGTCACACCTGTATTTTCACCTAATTCTTTATTATACTTTCCGCCTCCATCAATAACAATGGCACGATGGTCGTAAGTCGTCAAAACAGCGCAGTCCCCCTGCCCCACATCCAAAAATGCCAGTGTATTTCTATGCCACAAGAGCCGGTTTCCTAACAGCATCACCAAAAGTAAAGCGGTACACGCTGCTGTTCCCACGCGAAAACGCATTTGCGGGCGATAAAAACAAATCAAACAAACCAAGCCATAAAAACACAAAATCCCAATGACAGGCGGCTTTCCAACTGCCACATAACTATAGGGAATCATAGTTACCAGCTGGCATACTTTTTCGTAAATCTGAAAGATCACATAAACTGGTCCAGCCATAAAAACCCCCGCCGGCAGAAAAATCATACCACACAATGCTGCCAACATGGTACAGCCAAGCAATATCCCACTCAAAGGCAGTATCACAAGGTTAGCCAATACGCTGACTGTGGAAATATAGTAAAAGTGATACGCCGCTACAGGCATGCCAAAGAGTGCGGCGAAAAAGGAAATCCCCATCATTTCCCCAATCTTGCCATACCATGTATGACCTTTGGGTATCACCTGTGAACCCACATAAATGCCCAGAACTGACAGAAAAGATAATTGAAAACCGGCGCTCCACAAATAAAAGGGATTTACCAGCAGAATCACCAGCGCCGCCAATGCAATGGAATTGAGCCATTCATGACGTTGGTATATTATCTGCCCCAAACAAACCAGAGAAATCATGACCATCGCCCTTACAGAGGAAGGTGAAAAACCTGTGAGAAACAGAAAAGCCATGCAGATACACAATGTCACTGCCGCTGTTTTCCGTTGGGATTGATGCAATATCCGCCGCAATATGACAGATATGTAGAACGCAAGCAATGACATATGCAAACCAGAAATACATAATATATGAGTCACACCCGCCTGCGTATAAAGTTCCTCTATACCAGCATCGATGTCATCCCGATCTCCTGTAATCATAGCTTCTGCCAATGCCCTTTCTTTTTGCGGCAGTATGGTTTCTAAAACATTTTTTACTCTATGGTTCCAAGCCGCCGCAATGGTGCCTGCTGTATTATGATGTTCCCCTGTTTTTTCCAGAGATTCCGGGAACATTTTGCAGTCATATCCTTCTGCATTCAAATACAGATATTCGTTATACCCACTAAAAATATCTCCATGGTCAAAGGGCTGTGCACTGCTGGAAAACGTGATTTCTTCCCCCTCTGTAAATGTCCCTCGATCCATATCAATCATATAAACCTTTTGATCTTTGTGAATCTCGCCCGTTGCTGTTTCTGTCAAATCTGCACGAACTGTCAGCTTCGGATAACCGCCGGAAGTTCTCTCCACTTTTGCCACATATCCTTCTCCTGTCACAGAAACGGGCGAGGCTGATACAAAATTTTCCGCCCCATGATAGCTTGTCAGCAGAAATCCCAGAGGAAATGCCAGCAGAAGAAGCAAATACCCTTTTCTTTTTATCTTTATCACAATATATGACCCACAAACAATGCACAAAAAAATACAGACCAGGCATACCAATAAAGATATACCCAGTCTGCAATAAATGCCACATATCATGAAAATCAATATCCAAAGTGCCGGTCGTTTCATTGCTTATTCTGTAAACGGATGGTCTGTAAACTTTCTACTGCCGTAAAAGGTGTACTAAAATCCAATACACCTTTATAATCTTCTATTTTTTCCCCTTCCATAAGGAACTGAACTTTATCCACTTCTTCCAGCTCACAAAGGGAATTTACAATGGAATAAACTGTTACAACATCGTTGATATTCGCCGTTGCGGTTTTCGTCAGGAAATCCTGACTCAAGTTCACATAACAAATACCATCTTTCGTTGTGGTAACATCCCGAATCTTTGTATCAGCCGGAACCGTAGGATAATATCCTTTTTCCAAAGGACCTGCGATGAGCTGTTCCAAAATGGTTTTTTCCCTTGCCTGGTTGGCATTGACTTCCACCACGCGGTCCTCAATCTGAAAATCTGTGCCATCTGCATTGGTAAAATATAGTTTCAAGATGGCATATTCCGTTGTTTCCGCCGGAACATCTCCGTCAATGCGGACATTCTCCCGATTCATAACACCAATCTCTTTTCCCTGCTGGTTCCGCAAAGAACGTCCTTCCACTGTCAGTTCCACATTATCAATCATATCCAAAGAAGTCAACGTCCAGACGATTGCAGAACGGCAGACAACTTCCTGCGCATTGTCCAATGCTAGATAAGAAGAAGAAACATCTACCACTGCTTTTTTATCCTCCAGTTGTACAGACAAAAACTCCACTTCCGCCGGAACAGCAGTAACCATTCCGTCCTTTTTCGGGTCTTCTTTCATACGTTCCAGCAAATGAAATGCCATGTTGGACGTTTCTGTTTCCTGGGGTACATTTGTACGCACTTCCTTTAAGGAATTATTCGCTGATACCAGATAATACACTTCTGCATCTGCCATACCGGAGGTGCCTAATTTGCTTCCCAGCAAAAACAAACAGGGAAGCAGGATTATGCAGACAATCACGACAAGTGCAAGATGCAAAAGCCATTTTTTCTTTTTCATCAGCCGCAATCACTTCCTTCCCTGTAAAGTCTGCTGTATCTCTGTTTCTGATTAGCTATTTTGGTGCAGAGGAATCCGCATCTGGATAGAAGTACCTTCCTCTTCCTTACTGTTGACCTTGATGCTGCCGTTATGCATCATCACAGTGGCGTAAGTAATGGAAAGCCCCAGACCTGTTCCTCCGGTTTCTCGGTCACGTGTCTTATCCACGCGATAAAAACGTTCAAAAATACGATTGATTTCATCCTCAGGAATGCCAATCCCTGTATCAGTAACGGTAATAAATGCATTTTGATGGTCTGCATCCAATACCACTGTCACATTGCCGCCTTCCGGTGTATATTTGATGGCATTATCCACCAGATTGGAAATGGCAAGGGTCAGTTTCATCTCATCTGCTTCTGCCAGCACCTCTTTTTCCTTGCTGTAATGAATCTGGATTTGTTTCGCCGCTGCAAGGGGTGTCATACGTTTGATGATGTCCTCCATGACCTTATTCAGATCTGTTTCCGCAAAGTTCAGCGGAATTTCTTTCTGATCCAGTTTTACCAATGTCAGCAAATCATTGATGATGGCAGACATACGGTCGATTTCGGAGTTTATGTCATGCAAAAATTCTACATACATTTCCTTAGGCACTTCTTCCTGAAGGAGAATGGATTCACTCAATACCTTGATGGAACTCAGTGGTGTTTTCAATTCATGGGATACATTGGAAACAAACTGCTGACGACTGGAATCCACTTTTTCCAGCTGGTCTGCCATATGGTTACATGCAAGCGCCAGATCCACAATTTCGTTATGTGTCTGATTTTTGATTTCCAGACGCTGTTCCAAATGACCTTCTGCCATTTTCTGAATGACTTTGATCATACGTTTCAGCGGCTCTGTAAACATTTTGGACATGATAATCATCACAATGATGACAATAACCAGAAGCGTAATCATCATGATATAGGCTTTGCTTGCAATATCGCCTACTGTCGCATCCACGTCATGCAAAGAGTCCGCAATAAAGACAACACCATCATGCTGACTGCCACTGCCCACAATTGATGCAGCCGCATAAACAGTGCCGTTTCTCTGTTCTCTGGCAACATCCTTATCCTGAAGGGCTTCCAAAACTTCTGGTACCAGATAGGTTTTGCCTACTTCTTCATACCCGGTATCATATACCACCCGGGCGGAAGCATCCAGCACAAGCACACGAAAATCCTCATCCTGACTGGTCTTCAGCACCATCTCTTCCAGACTTTCCTGATTTTCCGCGTTGGTAAAAAAGTCATAAGAAGCAAGCTGCCCAGCAATGACATTGGCTTCGCTGAGAAGTTCTTTTTTTCGTTCTTCTACAAAATATCCCTGAATGGAATGCAGTATGGTGTTTGCCATCAGAAGCAGAGGAATGACCCCGATGATAACATAAGTCACCAACAACACCCATCGCAGGCTGATAAAAGGTGCCTCTCGTTTCTTAGTTAAAATAGTAACCAACTCCCCATTTTGTAAAGATATATTTGGGTTCACTTGGATTTGCTTCTATTTTTTCGCGCAGGCGACGCACATGTACATCCACTGTACGCACATCGCCGGGATAATCATATCCCCATACGGTATCCAGCAGTTTTTCACGGCTGTAAACCTTTCCGGGATTTTCCATGAGCAGTTCCAACAGGTCAAATTCTTTGGCTGTCAAATTCACTTCTTTACCATTGATGAATACCCGGCGGCTGTCATAAGCCAGTTCCAAATCACGCGCTTTCAGCACGTTTTTTGCCTGTGGTTCCGCTGTCACCTTCTTTACGCTGCGGCGCAGAATTGCTTTGATTCTCGCTTTCAGCTCCAGAATATTAAAGGGTTTTGTGATATAGTCATCAGCGCCGTATTCCAGCCCCATAATCTTGTCCATATCTTCCCCTTTTGCTGTTACCATGATGATGGGAATCTGAGAAAATTCACGCACCTGCTGGCAAACCTGCAAACCGTCCATTTTGGGCAGCATGACATCCAGCACCACCAGATCGAAATTTCCTTCTTTGATATATTGCAGCGCTTCTTCCCCATCGTAAGCTGCTGTTACTTCCATTCCATCCTGTTCCAATGAAAATTTGATTCCTTTGACAATCAGTTTTTCATCGTCCACTACCAAAATATGATACGCCATTTTGCCCTTTCCTCCTGTTCTAAATCTAATCTACGGTAAGCTCTCCTGCAATCTTCGCATAAGTCTTTTCCCCGATGCCTTTTACATTTTGAATGTCTTCGATCTTCGTAAAAGGACCGTTTTCTTCACGATATGTCAAAATCCTTTCTGCCATTTTCTCACCAATGCCATCCAAAAGCATCAATTCTTCTTTGCTTGCCGTATTTAGGTTAATCGCATCATCCACTGCAATTTCCACTGTTTCCACCGCCGGTGCCGTTTCTTGTATCACCTTTCCGTCATAATACAAATGACTGTACCAGAAGCCCGATGCCAGCAGAAAAATCGCAGCCAGTGTCACTTTCCATCTTTCTTGTTTCATAAAACATACCCTCTTGGCAATATTTTAAGAAAAAATTTGTTTTTATTTTTGGTTGTTTTCTGGTATACTTTTAAAGATATGGTATGCAGAACACATTCCCATACTTTTTTTATTTTACCACAAAAACAAAAATTATCAAAGTAGGAGAATTTTATGAAGCACAAAATTTTCAGCCTGATCCTTGCAGCGACACTTCTTTTCACCGCTGCGTTTCCAGCATATGCAACAGAAACAGAAGGAACCGAAACAGAAACGACTGAATCCACAACAAATACCGATGGAACATCCACAGATATCACTTCCGATGAACTGTCGCTGACAGCGGAATCTGCCATATTGATGGATGCCACCACCGGTAAAATATTGTACGAGAAAAACAGCCGCACCAAACAGTATCCTGCCAGCATCACAAAGCTGATGACCATTCTGCTGGCACTGGAACATGGCAGTCTGGAGGATGAGATCACCTTTTCTCACGATGCCGTATTCAGCATCGAACCTGGAAGCGCTCATATTGCCATTCAGGAAGGGGAAATCCTGACACTGGAGCAAGTGCTTTATGGTATCATGCTCCGTTCTGCCAATGAGTGTGCCAACGCTGCAGCAGAATATGTAGATGGTTCTCTGGAAAAATTTGCGGAGCATATGACAGCCAGAGCCAAGGAATTGGGATGCGAAAACACAAACTTTGTCAATGCCAACGGTTTGTTTGACGAAAACCATTACACCACCGCTTATGATATGGCACTGATCGCACAGGAACTACTGAAAAATGAAACCTACCGCAGCATGATGTCCAACACTTATTATGTGATTCCTCCCACCAACAAACAGCCGGAGGAACGCCCCCTTCACGGACAGCATCAGATGCTTAACGAAAGTTCCCTGTATTATTACGAATATGCCGAAGGCGGCAAAACAGGCTACACTGTAGAAGCCCAGAACACACTGGTGACCTATGCCAAACAGGGAGACACAGAACTCATTGCCGTTGTACTGAAATGCAATGGCGCACAGCATTATGTAGATACAAAAGCACTGTTTGATTACGGCTTTGCCAATTACCAGACAGTAAAAGCATTCTCTGCTGCAGATTTGACACAGAATGTGGCAATCACAGAAACATACAAAGACAAAACCACTACACTGGATACCATCACAGTGGCACCTGCCAGTGACGTTTATGTGACCATTCCCAAAAATGCAACCATTGAAAACATCACAAAAGCTGTTGACTGTCCAGAAAGTGCTTCCGTTCCCGTTGCTGTCGGCGACAAACTAGGTACCGTTGTACTTTCCATGGATGGAGAAGCTCTTGCCACTGTCGATCTGACTGCACAAAAGGAAGTAAAAGCAACCACTGACGAAGAACGTGCGGCGCAGGCAGCGGCAGCCAGAAATAAAATCTTGAAACGCATTGCCATTGGTGTTGGTATTGTATTTGGCATTTTAGTTGTTGTTTTCTGCTGCTGCAGATACATCGGCTACCAGAGACGGGAACGCCGCCGTGCCATGAAAAAAGCCAAACGTCAGGAACGTTTGAGACAACATCATTCCCACACTTTCAGACATAAAAGATAACTAAATGATAAAAAGAAGGCTCCATAAGTGCCATCTTCATAAGAAAACAAAAAAGCTGAGATCCTTATCATAACAAAGGATTTCAGCTTTCTTATTTTACGGAAAATTTACTTGGTATGTTTTCTTCTAAAGACAGCCATCGCAATTCCCTTTCAGAAATCAAAAACAAGAAAATGCAATGTTTTCTTAAGGAAAATCAGCTTATATGGAGTCTTTTTATCTTTTCTTTCTGATTTCATTCCGATGCAGAAATTCCCGCAGTCTTTGCTGTCGATCGTGGCGCAGGATTTTTCTTACATAAGCAAATGTTTCATCTTCCCCACGCACTGCCAGCATTTTCAGCAAACGTTCCAGCAGCCGCAAAGAATCTGGATGCATCAGTGTATGCACCCTTCTGCTTTGTTTATGATACAGCCAAGGGCTGGCATCTGTATAGTTTTCTTTCTGATATACCTTGCATGCCGCAATACGGTCCATAAACATTTCTACAACGAAATGTACAGGCATTTTCATGCCGCCCAGAATTTCTCCCGGCTTCAAAGTATAATCAATCCAATATTCAAAGTGGTGCTTATTCCGTCCTTTGTGATGGAGCCAAGAGGAGGAATAGCCCTTTGCTTCACGTTCCGCATTATTGGGGCTGCGGTCTCCCTGAAAATATCTTGCACCCACTAGAAATTCTGTCGGAGAATATTTGGAAAGGTCATGCATCAGTCCCTGCCGGTACAAACCGACACGAAAACAATTCTGCCGAACCAGTTTTCGATGGTATGTAATGGTGCGAAAATGTTCTTTGCCCTTCCAGTTTTTCCAGAAACCCATAAGCCGCCTTCTTTCTGTTTCTCATTGTTGGAAAGGACACCCCCGCAGGAGTGTCCTGAAAATCCTTTTATTTTACCAGTTTGGAAATCACTTTGAAATGAGGGGATTTTGCGCCGCCTGTCAGTTCAAAGAGAACTGCTTCACAAGTTGTCAGGTATGCGCCTTCTTTTTCCAGACGTTTGATGCCCATTTCTTTGTCGTACAGTTTTCTGGAACCAATGCAGTCTGCAGGAACGAATACGTTCAGACCTGCTTCCATCAGATCCAGTACAGTCTGCAATACGCAGATGTGCGCTTCTACGCCGCAAACGATGATGTTTTTCTTGCCCAGCGCTTTTGCCCAGGAAGCAAATTCTTCGCATTCACAGCAGGAAAAAGATGTTTTTTCCATATAATTAAAATCAGCAAAAGCTTCTTTTACTGCAGGAACAGTATCGCCCAGACCTTTTGTGTACTGCTGAGTCACAGCCACAGGCACACCAAATTCCTGCAAACCTTTTGCCAGGATTACTGTTTTTTCCACAATGGCTTCATTGTCATGGATGGCAGGAACCAGACGTTCCTGAAAATCGATAAAAAGTGCTGCTGTATCTTCTGCACGCAGTTTCATAAACAAATTCCTCCTTGATTCAAAAATATTTTCGTTTTACTCAAAAATATTTTACTCTAAAAAAGGACGGTTGTCCATAGAAACCACATCCACAAAAAGGAAACCTTTTTCTATAAATCACACATACTTCCGCATCCGCTTCAAAGCAGATTTTTCCAGACGGGAAACCTGGGCCTGACTGATGCCAATTTCACTACTGACTTCCGTTTGTGTTTTCCCTTCAAAAAACCGCAGTGCAACGATTTTCTTTTCCCTCTCTGATAAATGATGCATGGCTTCCTGCAAAGAAAGGTTTTCCAGCCAAAGCTTATCACCGTTTTTGTCGTCACTGACCTGATCCATCACAAAGAGCGTATCTCCGCCGTCATGGTATACTGGTTCAAAAAGAGAAACCGGGTCCTGTATGGCATCCAATGCCTGCACCACGCTTTCTTTGGGCAATCCCATTTCTTTGGCAATTTCATCCACAGAAGGTTCTTTGGATTTCTCTGCCGTGAGCCGTTCCCGCACCTGCAAGGCACGATATGCCGTATCCCGCAGGGAACGGGAAACCCGAATGGTATTATTATCCCGCAGATACCGCCGCACTTCCCCGCTGATCATAGGGCAAAGGTAACTGGAAGGCATCACATCCAGATCCGGATTGAAATTTTCAATGGCTTTCAAAAGCCCCACGACGCCTACCTGAAACAAATCGTCCATATCTTCATTGCGATTCTCAAACCGCTTAATCACACTCAAAACAAGACGCAGATTCCCCTCTATGAGCAATTCTCTGGCGCTTTCGTCACCGTCATGATACCGACGGAACAGTTCCTTTGCCTGCAATGCACTCAACACTGGCAATTGCGCTGTATTCACGCCACTAATCTCTACTTTTTTATAATATCCCATTGCCTACACCCCCGCTCGAATTCTTTCGAAATTCTATGAAAGAATTTTCCCTGCGGGCAGGCAAAATATACCTCGCAAAAACTGCCATATTCTTCTATGGAAACAGGAGCATACTTTTTTAGAAAAAGGATATGCTGTTGAAAAAGGAGTTGATTTCATGCGCAGCAAAGAACAGACGGAAGCCATCACCAACTTACAGGAATGTCGAGACAGCACCAGACGCATTTCCTTTCAGAGCCATGGACAGCCGATGCAGGCATTTGAAAACGGCTGTGGCAGAACGAAAAATACGGACTTTGAGCCCCTTCATTATCTGGACACATGAAAAATCCCCCGTGCATGGCACAGGGGTTCTCACCTTCTTTCTCTCTCCATTACATCAATTTATTCATTTCTTTTTTCAGCCGCCCCATAATTTTCTTTTCCAAACGGGAAATATAGGACTGGGAGATACCTAAAATATCTGCCACCTCCTTTTGGGTGCGTTCTGTGGTTTCCGGCAAAATTCCAAAACGCATCTGGACGATCTGCCGCTCTCTGCCGGAAAGTTTCTCCATAGCTTGGTGGAGCAGGTCTTTATTGACCTCATCTTCGATACTCTTGTAAATGGCATCGCTTTCCGTTCCCAAAATATCAGAAAGCAGCAGTTCGTTTCCCTCCCAATCCACATTAAGGGGCTCATCTATGGAAACCTCTGCCCGGGTTTTGCTATTCCGGCGCAGATACATGAGAATTTCATTTTCAATACATCTTGAAGCATAGGTTGCCAACTTGATGTTCTTATCTGTTTTAAACGTATTGATGGCTTTGATAAGTCCAATGGTACCAATGGAAATCAAATCTTCCACATTGATACCTGTATTTTCAAATTTTCTGGCAATATATACCACCAGACGCAGATTTCGCTCGATGAGTACGGATTTCACCTGCAAATCATCCTCACCGCCCAGCTGCTCCAACAGCAAAGCCTCTTCATCCGGCTTCAGCGGCGGCGGAAATACATCACTTCCTCCAATATAAAAAATCCCTGTGGCTTTCTGCCACTTCTTCAACCAGCTTTCCAGACGATATTTCCAGAAAAACAGTTGATACTTCCATGCTTTCATATGCCTTCCTCCTCCAACAAAACAGGCGGAACCAGTGCAGCTGACCCACCTGTAAAACGATCCATATAAATGCCAATGGGCATCTGTTCATATTTCCTGCTGATTTTGCCTTGTGTTACCGTCAAGTGTTCCGCCATAAACAATGTCAGCATACCGGATGATGTTCCTACGGCAGCAAAAGGTATTTGAGAGAAAAATGCCGCATCTTTTTCTGGCAGAGATTTTCCCAAAAGCAGACAAAGGGCACTTTCCTTAGGCAGCAGAGGTACACATCTGGCAAGTTCCAAAACCACCACGGGTTTTCCCCCTTCTGTGCGCAGTTCATTGCCCGTATCCAGAAAACCTGTGCAATTCACTGTTTTTCCGCCGGATTCCACGGTTATCCTGCAATACTGTCCTCTGTTTTTGCCGTGACATTCCAGCCATCCAGCCCCTGCTTTCAGGAGTATGTAAAACAGCAGACAGCCCCAGAGCAAACGCTGCCATGGCATCATGGAAACGGAAATGGTCAGCCCTTTCCCCAGAAATCGCTGGGCATCCGTAAAAGCAAAAAGCATCTCCAGAAAACCACCCAACAGAAAAGAAGCTATCCCCAACGCTGCCAGAAGCTGGAAGAATCCTGAGAAGCTTTTGGGGAAATACGTAATTTCCAGCCCCAGAAGCATCATGACAGCAGACAGCACAAATCCCGTTTTTATACCAAATACCAACAAAAGGCAAAAAAACAGTGATGGAACAAATCCGCCTAAAATGAGCTGCCACCAACGGCATTTTCTGGACAAAAGCCTTCCGGCAGTCCATAGTGTCAGGCAGGAACAGATGCCATTGACGAAAAACACCACATCTATGTAAAGTTCCACATTGTTCCCTCCTGTCCTTATTATAAAAAAATAGGCAGGCAAAACTTGTCGCATCGGCTGAATGGCATAAAAAAAAGACTGTCAAAATACGACAGTCTTTTTGATTTCTTATTTCCATGTAACGTTTGCTTTTTTCCGTGGAACGGTACGGCGATATTTCACAGCAGGATATCCCATGAGCATACAAACTGCTACCTGTTCTCCTGCGATACCAAGGAGTTCCTGTACTTCCGGGCTGTAGAAAATTCCTCTCTGGATAAAGCCACTATACAAGGAGCCCAACCCTTCTGCTTCTGCCATCAATTCCATACTTCTGGCAGCCAGCGGAGCATTCCAAGGTCCTTCACATGTCAATACCACCAGTACAGGGGCACCAAAGAACAGCGCATCCTTTGTTTTATCCGCTTTTCTGCGGTCAATAAACCGCTGGAGCATGCCACGGTAATGGGGAATTTCGCCTGCTTCCAGCATCCGTTCCAAACCTTCCCAGATCAGATCTTTTACCCGTTCCATCTGTTCCTGCACTACAACAAAATGTACATTCTGTCCGTTGCTGGCAGTTGGTGTATAGCGTCCTGCTTCCACAACACGTTCCAGTTTTTCCTGTTCCACAGCTTTGGGCTGATACTGTCTTGTGGAACGGCGGAATTTCAGGAAATTCAGGAAGTTTTCCGCAGGTACTTTGAATGTTTCCGCATCATAAGGCATCACATCTGCCATGTCATAAGCGCCATCCATGGTAACTGCTCCCACAGGACAGACTGCCACACAATGCCCACATTCCATACATTTCATTTTCACTTTGGCTTTGCCATCTTCCACACGAATGGCACTTGCCAGACAATCTTTTTCACACATACCGCAGCCGATACATGTTTCTGTATTCACACGAATCATATCTTACACCTCTTTATTACACTGTCAAAAATATATGATAGAAAAAATCTACACAAATCAGTACAAACAGGCTCCCCGACAACAGACTTCTCATTTTTTCTGTCAAAGCGCCATTGGCTTTTTCCAGCAGCGGCTGTACACAATAGAGGAAAAACATGCCACCAATGCCAAAGCGAATACTTGGATTGAGAGCAATTCTGCCTTGAAAATTCCACGCAAAGCGGTCATAATCCCAAAGCCATCCTCCTGTGGTCCATTCCATGATGTAACTGGTCAAAAGTTCCAGCCCCGTTGTCAAAGCCACAATACCCAAAAACACCAGTATGGGTGTGACATTGATTTTTCCAAAGGTAATCCGTTTCTTTTTCAAGGGCTGTAACACCAGCAAAATAATGACAGCACCAAAACCATAAACCGGCAAATATGGTCCAAATAAAAAACCCCTGTTTGAAAATCCCCAGCGGTATACCACCACTTCTAAAAAGACTTCGTAAATCCAGCCAATGACAGCATAAGCCATAAAATACAAAAACAAAGCCTGTCCCTTTTTGAATGCCCCCATTTGCGCCTCCTTTTACCTAATATATTTCTATTGCAGACTTATTTTAACATAAATCCTACAAAAATACCAGAAATTTCATAGGATATAAAAACCCCTTAAGAAATGGAGGTTTGCACACATTTCCTAAGGAGCAAATTTACTTTATCCTATATTGAATGGAAGCGTCCGTTAAGCATCCACGCCGGGAACCATGGGATCAGGAACAACCGGTTCTGTTACAGGCGGAATACCAGCGCAGTCTGTGCAGACATCATCGGCTGTTGCGCCTTTGCAGTTTACATAGCTTTCGCCAACCGTTGCCACAGCGCCAAAGGCTACAGGTACTGCCACACAAATATTCTGGGAAATGGTGAAAGAACAAGTACCGTTTTTCACACCTTCACAAGTATCTCTGCCGGATACGACTACCGGATCGCCACGGCATTTTGTAACTGTTTTCCCAGCCTCTGCAAAAGGTGTTACTGTAACGGGTACACATACGGAAGCCGCCTGATACCCCACTGCGGGACAAGTCTGATTTTCCATTTCATTGATTTCCATTGAAAAGCACTCCTTTAATTTTTTATATTGACAAGATATGCCCACATTTCTTTTTGGTGACTGTAAGGCAAAAACTTTTTCACAGTCCTCCAATCCACTCATACTATAAACCAACAAAAGAAAATCAGGTGATTCTATGAAGAAAAAGTGTCTTGCCCAGCGGCTCCGTCATTCTCCGCGGCATATGCGTCATTCTCTGCGGCATATGCGTCTTTCGGACCGCTGTCTTTGCCTGTTTTTGCTGTTTTTATTATTACAATCAGCTTGGCATATTTTTTTGCCGCCTGATCTCACAAAGGAATTTGATGCTATGGATGCCATGATCCGCAGTTCCGCTGCCACCATATTTGGTTATTTCATCAGCAATGCTTTTGGGAGCATGCCAGAGAAAAGCGAAAATGAAATTCCTCTGGAAAGCCGCGAAAAAATCCCCGCAGAATCCCCCTCTGAGGAAGGTCCTCTGCCATCTGGCACAAACTGCCGTATCCGACAGCAAATCCTCATCGTTGCTGGCGTAGGTTTTTTCTCACTGGTCATCCTCACCTTTGTCCGTATGTGTACTTCTCCATCTCAAGATGCCATTGCTTCCCTTTCTCAATTTCAGGATTTTTTGGTTGGCAGTATTGGTTTTTTGGTTGGACATGCAAAATATGAACGGGCGTAATACAAAAAGCTGCTTTTCCTTAAGCAAACATTCTGTGATAATAAGAAAGCTGAAATCTATCGCATAGACTTCAGCTTTCTTGATTATCTTATGAAAATTTCAGCTCTCCGGCGGCGTTGTAACAATCCCGTGCTCCATCAGGAAGGTTACCCACTGATCATAGCAGGCTGCCTTCAAATGGGCACTGTCAAAGGTATATTCTGTAGAAAGATTTCCTTTGCCATCGGAATATACCGTATTGACGTCAATATAGAATGTACGCCGTTGATCTGCCAATTTGGAAATATCCATATTACGCAGCTGGATATTTAGATTGTTGATATACTCATCTTCTGCAGAACGTTCTTCTGTTACATACAAGATACCCTGAATGAAGATGATGGCATTGGGCTGCAATTCTTTGATGTGATCCACCGCAGCCGAATATGTTTCCAAAAACTTTTCTCTGGTACCGGTACCCAGTTCATTGATACCGACCATCAGATAAATCTTACCAAACTGTTTTTCACGCAAAGCCTGTTCCAGTGTTCCCATACTGCCGTCTGCCAATGGCGCAATGGGTTCATCAAACAGCGAATAAATGGTCAGCCCAACTTCCGCATAGTATGTTGCGTTATCCAAACCGGAATATTCTGACATACCTACCATACGGGAATCACCGATAAACAGCGCATCGTCAAAATAAGACTGATCTACCGTTTCAAATTCACGAACAGGCCATTCTTCCGCTTCTGTTTCCTGTTCCTGCCCAACAATAACATTCCAAGCAGATTCTGTTTTGCCGCTATTCTGCATGCGGTTTTTCAAATCCATACAAGCATAGGCAACGCCGGGATGAAGTTTTCCATCATTCATTTCAACCGCTCCCTGGACACGCACATACTGCCCATAGCCTTCTGCTGCAACAACAGACAAAGCCAGCAGCAACAGCAGCGGATATTTGAATTTTCTCATTGTGCATCACCTCAAAACGAAAAATACATAAAGGGGTTATTCAATCCCATGGCAAGCTGATAAACAGACATCCAGAAAATCACCAGCAGTACCAAAATCCCCAAACCACGGCGGTAATTTCGTTTCAGCCACTTTTCTCCAAAGGGGAAAGCAAAGAAGATACCTGCCACCAGGAAAGGCCAATACATACTACCGTATTTCAGATAATCTCCTGCTGATACATTGATGCCTTCATAAGGCACAATAGGACCAAAGAGCCGCAGGAAACACCATACGATATCTGATAATTCCGGCAATGCGAAAAATACCCAGGACAAAGGAATCACCAACAATACATAGATATGCGCCAGCCATGGCTTGTTTTCCAAAAATTTACGCAGCCAGATTTTTTCCATAGCAATCCAGAAGAACAGGAACATCCCCCACATCAAGAAGTTTACACCAAAGCCATGCCACAATCCGGTCAAAAGCCATACGGCGAACAGATTGATGATGGTTCTGCCAGTTCCCTTTCGGCTGCCTCCCAGAGGGATATAAACATAATCCCGGAACCACGCACCAAGGGTAATATGCCAACGGCGATAGAATTCAGATACGGATTTGGACAAATAGGGGCTGTCAAAGTTGTTTGGCATGGTGTAGCCCAACATCTTCGCAATACCGATTGCCATCAGGGAATACCCCTGAAAGTCGAAATACAGCTGCAAACTATAGCCAATGACACCCATCCATACCAACTGCGTAGAAACACTGGGAAGCCCAATGGTCTGAATTTCTCGCCAAAGTCCTGCCAGCTGATTGGCAAGAAGCACTTTGTAGCCCAGACCAATGATAAAACATGCAGCACCATATTCGATGTTCACACCATTACGGGTAGGTTTTTCCCCCATGAGCCGCACTTTTCTTGTTTCCATCTGCTCCAGACGGGCAATAGGACCAGAAAGGAGTTTCGGGAAAAACAGAATATAAGATACCAAATCCAGCAAACTTTTTTCTGTGGGTTTGCGATACGTATCCACAAGCAGTGCCAGAATGGTAAAGATTACGAAGCTGACACCGGGCATCAGCTGATCTGATGCTTTATTCCAAACCAAAAACGCTGTAAATGCCAAAACAGATACGATCAAAGCCGGCTTACCTTTTTTCCGCACCCAAAACGCAGCTGCAACGGCACATACAGTCAATCCCAGCAGATATGGCAGCCAAGACAGGCATGACACGCCATAAAAGAAAATACTGCCTACGATAATGGCAGCTTTTTTCCCCTGGGCTGAAGGTATCAAATAATATATCAATACAAATACAGGCAAAAACCATATGATAAACGGAATACTTCCAAAATCCAATGCACTGTTCCTCCTATTTCTTACTCTCTATATAGACAAAATAAACGCAAAAAAAGTTGCATTTTGTCGAAATTGTTTCCAAAAAAATCCGACGCCTGCCAGCGGCAGACATCGGAGCCCCTTTGGTTGACAGAATATCGACCTATATTATACGGCACAACGTACCCAGAAACAAGCCCTCAAGACAGTTTCCTCCTTTTTTTCCATTTTACACAAAATAGGGAAAAAGTTTGGTGATACGTCTGTCTTTTTTTCTTATGAAACTGTAAAAAAATAGAAATTATGTCACTTTTTCTCCTCAAATTGTTGCCCTGTCCGTATAACTAAAAGGCAGCACGATTTTCTTTCCCTTTGACCCTAAAGCATACTGCTGTTCCAGACAGGAAAGCAAAATCGCAACATACTGACAAATGTCAAAGTCAATGGTGGAAAACAGCGGTTCTGTTCCCGGATTGGTAAAGAAACAATTCAGTGTTAGAATACCTGCTTCTTCCGGCACTTTCTTTCCGCTTCCCCAGATAGCCGCTGCAATGCTCATTGCCGTGCGCTCGTCTACAGCAAAAATAGCTGTCCGCTGTTCTTCTGCTTTGAGATACTCCTGTAAATTTTCCTGCATTTCCATTCGGTTATTGCAGGTCAGGAATTTCTCTGTAAAACCACGTTTTTCCGCCATATACTTCCAGTAGTGATATACCATACCTTCTTTTGCTTTCGCTTCATTTTCCGCAATGCCCGCATAGATCACACGACTATATTCCCGTTCCACAAACTTTGTCTGAATCATATCCACAGCCATGCGATAATCCGGTGAGATGCTGGTATATTCTGCCAAATCTGGTGAATCTCCTAGAAAAATCACATTGCTGTTACATTCGGAAAGCTGCTTTGCGCTTTGCGTATCAAACTGTCCAATGGCTGCAATCCCTGTCAAATGCGGCATAGGTTCCAGCTTTTTATTCTGGTCTAAAGAAATATTGAACAATCGGATTTTTCTTTGCCTGCACAACTCTTCCAAATATGTTTTCGCCTGCATTGCCATATAAAAAGCCGGTATAGACAGCCCTGCCGTTTCATAGGCAATGCCGATGACCTGCTCTTTCTGCTCCTGCTGACGTTCCTTACGATATCCCAACGCTTCTGCTGTTTCCAAAATACGGCGACGTGTTTCCTCTGTCACATGCATGTCCGGTTTTTCATTCAGCACACGCGATACTGTGGATAAAGCAACATTCGTCTGATCTGCGATATCTTTTAATGTTGCCATACAATCCCCCCTTTTTAGGCAAAAAGAATGCATATTCCTTCTTTTTACCCTATTATATCTGTTATTTTCTATTTCTCCTATACCTATTTTGTAGAATATTTTCTATTTTTATGGATTTTTGTAAGAACACAAAAAAAATTGCTTTTTTTCTCACATGTTTTTTCCGTATTTTCGTCAAAATTATTTTTATATTTCAAAGAAAATTTATATTTTTGCATCTATCTTGTATTATAACGAATGCTGTTGTATGATTACAGTAAGGTAAAAAAATAAAAAAAGAAAGTAGGTCTCAGTATGAAAAAAGGCAACCCTTTCGCACTGATTCCCATTGTGGTGTTCCTTGTGCTGTTCATCGCAGTGGGTATCATCGACAACTCTCATGGCGGCATGTTCGGCGATTCTCTGCCTGCCATTGTGGGCTTCGTCATTGCACTCGTTGTGGCTTTTCTCCAGAATCCAAAAGGACAGAAACTCTCCTTTGAAGAAAAGCTGAACAACATGGCCCGTGGTGCCGGTGACGAAAACATCATGATCATGTGTCTGGTATTTATTCTGGCAGGCGCATTCTCCGCTTCTGTAAAAGCGGCTGGCGGTGTAGATTCCACCGTAAACTTTGGCTTATCCATCATGCCCGGCAGCGTTGCCGTGGTCGGGGTCTTTGTGGTAGGCTGCTTCATCTCCACTTCCATGGGTACATCCGTTGGTACCATTGTTGCACTGGCACCCATTGCCATCGGTATCAGTGAAAAAACTGGTATTGCAATGCCGCTGTGTATCGGCGCTGCTGTCTGTGGTGCCATGTTCGGGGATAACCTGTCCATGATTTCTGACACAACCATTGCTGCTACCAGAACACAGGGATGCGATATGAAAGACAAATTCCGTGAAAACTTCAAAATCGCATTGCCCGCAGCAATCCTGACAGCTATTTTACTCTTCCTGCGCACCAAAGGCAATGATTATGTCATGGAAGAAGCACTGGAATACAACTTCATCCGTATCGTGCCTTATCTGGTGGTACTCATCGGTGCACTGGCTGGTCTGAACGTATTTATGCTGCTGGTAGGCGGCACATTTCTTTCTCTGTGCATCGGTATCGCTTACGGCGACTTCACTCTCATTGAAAGCTTCGGCATCATGGGCGAAGGTATCATGGGCATGTACGATATTACCGTTATTTCCATCATCGTTGCCGGTCTGGTTTCTCTGGTACGTCAAAATGGCGGTATCGACTGGCTGCTGTACATTATCCGCCGCTGCATCCGTGGTCCCAAAGGCGCACAGATCGGGATTGCCGCTCTGTCCTCCGTTGTAGACTGCTCCACAGCAAACAATACTGTTGCCATCGTTATTGCAGGTCCCATTGCTAAGGAAATCGCTAGCGATTACGACATTTCTCCTAAGAGAACCGCATCCCTGCTGGATATTTTCACATCCGTTTTCCAGGGGCTGATTCCTTACGGTGCACAGATGCTGTATGCTTCTGCCGCAACAGCCACCGCAGCAGTCAGCGTATCTTCCGTAGAAATCGTACCTTTCTGCTATTACCCCATCCTGCTGGGTATCTGTGCACTTGTATTTATCATTTTTGAAAAGAAAAAATCCTGATTTCTTTCGTCCTTACCCATCTGGGTAAGGACTTTTTTCTGCTCAAAAACCATCAAAAACTGTGTCTTTTGCCCCTTCTGCTGCCCTTGCCTTTTTTTCCAAAAAGTGCTAAACTGACGGAAAAAGGAGGTTTTGAAAAATGTATACAACAAGTATTGCAGTTCAGGTACTGCCTGACGTTACAGAAACAGAAAAGGTTCTTGCCATTGTAGATAAAGTCATTGCCTACATTGACAGCACAGGTTATCACTATGTGGTTGGTCCTTTTGAAACCACCATCGAAGGCGATCTGGAAGGTCTGATGGCTATCGCAAAACGCTGTCAGGAAATCCCCATCGAAGAAGGCGCACCTTCCACAAAAACATATATCAAAGTATTCCACAACCCTACTGGCGTACTGACCATCAACGAAAAAATCGACAAATTCAATAAATAAGGATACGCATATGACAAAACATATTATTTTCGATCTGGACGGCACACTCATCGATTCCATGCCCGTCTGGAGAAACACAGGAAAACGCTATCTGGAAAGCCACAACATTCCCATTCCCCCCAACCTGCTTTCCGTGATGAAAAAACAGACATTGCCACAGACGGCAGAATTTTTCCGTCAGGAATTGGGGGCAACACAGACTGTACGGGAAATCTGTGACGAAGTCATTTCTTATGTTGCAGACCAGTATGCAAATTCCATTCCACTGAAGCCTTTTGTAAAAGAATTTCTGGAACAGGAAAAAAGCAAAGGCACAAAGATGTGTATTCTGACTGCTTCCGAAGCGGATTATATCCATCTTGCGCTGAATCGTCTGGAACTGCTGCCCTATTTTGAATTTGTGGCAACATGCACCGAAGTAGGCGCATCCAAAGATAGCCCCAAAGTGTTCCAAATGATGATGGAACGGTTAGGCGGAACTTTAGAAGATACCATTGTCTTTGAAGATGCTTACTACGCAATCAAAAGCGCAAAAGACGGCGGTTTTACTGTCTATGCCATTGCAGACCCTACCTCTGACAGTGAAAAACAAGCCATTTCCAGCACTGCAGATCGGTATATCCAGAGCTACGAAGAATTGCTCTAAACTTACACAAAATCAAAAGCAGTACATCATCTATAACTGCTGCACAAAGCAATTTAGCCGGAATCTTTAAAATACAAAGAATTCCGGCTATTTTATTTTTATCAGAATTGTTCTACATCACCCCATATTGTTTTCATTTTGTAATCAGGAAAAAGATTATATGCTTAGGAGCATTTTCATAAGAAAACAGAGAAAGTCAAAAGCCTTATTATGACAAAGGATTTGGGCTTTCTTAATTATATTGAAATTCTATTTGATATGTTTTCGTCTAAAAAAAGTCATCGCAATTTCTCTTAAGAAATCAAGGAAATAGAAAATCAATGTCTTCTTAAGGGAAAGTTCCTTTGTGAACCTATTTTGTGTATGCTTATTTGTCGGTCATTTGTCAGATATATCGGTATACATTTTCTTACGCTTTCTTGAAAATTACTACACAAAAAGTGTAATTTCATTTTTAATTTTCAATTTATTTCATCTTTCGCAAAGATTGTCTTTTTATGCAACCATACATTTTTATATTCACGCCATGTAATTAGCCACTTTTTAAAGCTTCATATCCGCAAACCATTGATTTTCCGTCTTTCTTATCATACAAGGTATTTAAAAATGTACAATTTAGATAAAAAATTTCAAAAATCTTACTGTAAATAAATGGAAATAACGATAATTTCACGAAAAAACATATGAAAATATGCATAAAACACTTGTCGTACATATCGTTTTATACTATACTGATACATGTTGGCCAATCAAAAAGAATTATAAAGAAGGAAGAGAAACATGAGCGAAAACAAAGATTTCAAACCGTACATTCCGGCGGAGAAAGTTACCCCGGAAATCACAGTGACATCTGTTATCGTCGGTGTCCTGTTAGCGATTATCTTTGGTGCAGCAAATGCATACTTAGGTCTTCGTGTTGGTCTGACAGTATCTGCTTCCATTCCTGCGGCAGTTATTTCCATGGCAATTATCCGTATCGTCATGAAGAAAAACTCCATTCTGGAAAGCAATATCGTACAGACAATCGGCTCTGCCGGTGAATCCCTGGCAGCCGGTGCAATTTTCACTCTGCCTGCTCTGTTCCTGTGGGCAGCGGAAGGTAAAGGGGAAAACCCTGGTCTTCTGGAAATCACAGTCATCGCACTTTGCGGTGGTATCCTGGGCGTTATGTTCATGGTACCCCTGCGTAACGCGCTGATTGTAAAGGAACACGCAACTCTGCCCTACCCCGAAGGTACAGCATGTGCAGACGTACTGCTGGCTGGTGAAGAAGGCGGTTCCAACGCCTCCACCGTATTCAAAGGCATGGGCTTTGCAGCTATCTTCAAATTCATTGTAGATGGCTTGAAACTGGTTCCCAGTGAAATCAACTACACATTCAAAAGTCTGGGCGGTCAGATTGGTACCCAGATTTACCCTGCGCTGATTGGTGTTGGTTACATTGTAGGCCCCAGAATTTCCTCCTACATGTTCGTAGGTGGTCTGTTCGGCTGGTGTGTACTGATTCCTATTATTCTGCTGTTCGGCAGCGACATTGTTATGTATCCCGGTACCACAACCATCGCGCAGATTTTTGCAGAAAGCGGTCCCAGCGGCATTTGGGGCAGCTATGTTCGTTACATCGGTGCAGGTGCCATCGCTACTGGTGGTCTGATCAGCCTGATCAAATCTTTCCCTCTGATCTGCCGTACTTTCGCGCAGGCAATGAAGGGTCTGAAAAACAGCGGCGCACACGGCACAGCTCGTACAGATCAGGATCTGCCTATGAACGTCATCCTGATCAGTATCGCTGCAGTTGCACTGGTTATCTGGCTGTTCCCTGCAATCCCTGTTAACCTGGCAGGCGCAATCATGATCGTTGTATTCGGTTTCTTCTTTGCAACCGTTTCCGCACGTATGGTTGGTCTGGTAGGCAGCTCCAACAACCCTGTTTCCGGTATGGCAATCGCAACACTGCTGATTGCAACACTGCTGCTCAAATCCATGGGCATGACAGGTATCGAAGGTATGACAGGCGCCATTGCCATCGGTTCCGTTATCTGTGTTATCGCAGCTCTGGCTGGTGACACTTCTCAGGACTTGAAAACAGGTTACCTGCTGGGTGCAACACCTAAAAAACAGCAGATCGGTGAATTGATCGGTATCCTGGCTTCTTCCCTGGCTATCGGCGGCGTTCTGTATCTGCTGCACAAAGCATGGGGCTATGGCACAGCGGAAATCCCTGCGCCTCAGGCAACACTGATGAAAATGATCGTAGAAGGTATCATGGGCGGCGACCTGCCCTGGTCTCTGGTATTCATCGGCGTATTCATTGCCATCGGCATTGAAATCGTTGGTGTACCTGTAATGCCTTTTGCTGTTGGTCTGTATCTTCCCGTTCAGCTGAATGCATGTATCATGATTGGCGGTATCATCAATCTGCTGATGAACAGAAGAAAGAACGTAGACCAGAAAACAAAAGACGCACAGCTCAACGACGGTACTCTGTACTGCGCTGGTATGATCGCCGGCGAAGGTCTGGTTGGTATCGCACTGGCAATTCTGGCAGTATTCACAATCGATCCTTCCAATCTCCTGGACGGCTTCAGCCTGGGCGTCATCGGCAGCATCGTTGTACTGGCTCTGATCATTCTGACACTGTTGAAATCCTCCCTTTGGGGTAAAAACAGGGTGAAGAAATAAGCATGAAAAAGAAAAAAGAAACACCACAAATCAATTATCTGGATATGATTCCATCCCATAACATCGAGAATTGGCAAACAGCAGAGGATGGTGTCGTAACCCTGATGGTAGAAAACAGCGGACTGTTCAACAGCATTGCACAGAAGGTATTCAAAAAACCGAAATACACACAGGTTCATTTGGATACCATGGGCAGTTTTCTCTGGCCTCGTATGGATGGACAGAAAAGCGTTGCGGATCTGGCACTGGAAGTAAAGGCAGAATTCGGAAAAGAGGCAGAACCCCTCTACCCCCGTATTGCCAAGTATTTTCAGATTTTAGAAAGTTATCACTTTGTAAAATTAGCTCCAAAGAGCAACCCTTGATTTCTACCTGATTGTTTCATAAAAAACAAATATAGCCGGAATCCTTAAAGTGAACTGAACCCAAAAAGTTAGACAATATTTTCAAATTAAAATTGTTTAAGAAGCCAGAAGGGCTTGTTGTCTGTAAATTGCAGGTGGCAAGCCCTTTAACTTTGCTTTGATTCGATGGTTATTATA